>JAJBTR010000211.1 GCA_020860745.1 Lachnospiraceae bacterium
GTTTAAAAGAGAAAAATGAACCCACAAAGCGGGAAAAAAGCGAAAAATAGTGGGTTTAAGAGAGAAAAATGAACTCACAAAACGAGGGAAAGCGAAAAATGATGGGTTTAAGAGGAAGAAATACACCCACAAAATGAAGAATAACCGAGAATCGGCTGGAATCAGAAAAATCTGCATGCTGTAAATATTTAGAAATCTTCAAATTACACTTGCAAAATAAATGGAAGTGGTATATGATACCTGTGTTAGCACTCAAAAGAATAGACTGCTAACAAAGTCGCTGTAAGCTGTGCGTATTGTAGTCAAACAGACTGCGTAAAATGCAAATCGCGCATAAAACAGACTGTGAGCAACGAAATGTGAACAAGCAGATTGTGAATAAACAGATTGCGATGAAATAAGCTGCTAACAATCAGGAGGATTTTTATGATAGTATTACCTACTTATGATATGCTGCTTCTGCCGGGAGTGATTTTTTATTTTAAGAAAGGTGTCTTGTCCTCTTTGTCGAATAGTGAATTCTCCGAGGGGGAGGATGTACTGTTTCTGATTCAGAAAGAGAACAAGCAGAAGTCAAAACTTACGCCGGAGGATTTCCGGGAAAAGGGTCTGATCGGGCAGGTTCAGAATACGGATGATGAGGGAAATGTCAGTATTCGCGTGCTGAATCGCGTGATTATCACAGATATTGAACAGGATGGGGAGAAGCTGACTGCCTCTGCCACGGTCGCCCCGATGGCGGATGACCTTCCCGACGAGGAGCGAAAGGAGATCTACCGGGATACCAGGAGAAAGCTGTTGCAGTTTGTCCAGTCGTTTCAGTGGGGAATGGTGGCGCGGACATTTATCCAGCACTGGCATTCGCTGCAGGAGATTATCTGCGCGATTTCTTCCTATATGAATCTGTCGCCGGAAGATAAATATGCACTTCTTGATACGGATTCGCAGCGGGAACAGGCGGAGATGATCCGTCAGGCTGTTTTTGAGTTTGTGGAACTGGTCAAGGTCAGCGGCGAGGCGGCAACTGCCGAGAAGGAGACGCATGAGAGGGCGTACCGGGAGTCGGCGTTAAAAAAACAGATTTCTTTCCTGCAGCAGGAGCTTGACGAGATGCACCCGGAGAATATCTCTGATGTGCGTAAGTTTGAGAAAAAAATACAGGAAGCAGGCATGAATCCGGAGGCACAGGCGGAAGCGGAGAAGATGCTTAACCGCATGAAGCAGGAGGGCAAGGACAGCCATGAGTATGGCATGCTCTATGATTATCTGGATTTTGTCACTTCCCTCAAGTGGAAAAAAGAAGAGGCACAGCCCATTGATCTGGCAGAGGCGGAGGCGATACTGGACGAGGATCACTATGGATTGGAAAAAGTGAAGGAGCGCATCATCCAGCAGATCGCGGTGATGGCATTGAAGAAAAAACAGTCCAGTTCGATTCTGCTGTTTGTGGGTGCGCCTGGTACGGGCAAGACCAGTATCGGTCAGAGCATTGCGCGGTCGCTGCACCGGGAATATGTCCGTATCAGCCTGGGCGGTATCCGGGATGAGGCGGAGATTCGCGGGCACCGTCGCACATACATAGGCGCAATGCCGGGACGGATTATGGAGGGCGTCAAGCGGAGCGGCGCCTCCAATTCGGTCATGGTTCTGGATGAGGTGGATAAGCTGGCGCGGGAGTACAACGGTGATCCGGCCAGCGCTCTGCTGGAGGTCCTGGATCCGGAACAGAATTTCAGCTTTACTGATCACTATATGAATGTGCCTTACGATCTCTCCGATGTGCTTTTTGTGTGCACGGCCAACGCCACGGATACGATTCCGGAGCCGCTGCTCAACCGTATGGAGGTGATCCAGTTCCCGGGTTATACCGAGGTGGAGAAGTTCCATATCGCGAGAAAGCATCTGCTTCCGAAAGCGATGGACAGCATGGGTATTAAAAAGTCGTCTCTGAAAGTGACGGACGAGGCAATCCATAAGATCATCGGCGAGTACACGGCAGAGTCCGACGTCCGAGGTCTGAAAAAACAGCTGGATGTTCTCTGCAGACATGCGGCGGTTATGTTGGTGCGCGGCGAGCAGAAGAGCATCACGGTGGGCGTGAAAAAAGTGCCGGAATTCTTAAATGGTAAGGAAATCCGTCATGATAAACGGCTGAAAAAGGGAGTCCCGGGCGTGGTGACCGGCCTGGCCTGGACCAGAGCGGGCGGCGAGATCCTCTTTATAGAGACGAATGCGACAGAAGGAAGCGGCAAACTTACCGTGACCGGTCAGCTGGGCGACGTGATGAAGGAATCCGTCCAGATTGCGCTGACGTTGGTTCGCTCCATGTTCCCCCGTGAGACGAAGAAGTGGGAGAAACAGAACATCCATGTGCATGTCCCCGCAGGAGCGGTGCCAAAGGACGGACCGTCGGCAGGAGTCACGATCACCACAGCGCTGGTATCGCTGGCCATGAAGAAGGCGGCGCCGACAGATATCGCCATGACGGGTGAGATTTCCCTCCGGGGCGGCGTGATGCCGATCGGCGGCCTGCCGGAGAAGCTGATGGCGGCGCAGCGTGCCGGGATTAAGCGGGTCTTTATTCCCTATGATAACCGCGACGACCTGGACGATGTGGCGGAGGAAGTGAAGAATGAACTGGAAATCATTCCGGTGAAGCAGGTGCGGGAAGTACTGAAAGCGACCGGGCTGGTGGAGTAGGGAAGGGGAAACAGACCGGATTTATCAGAAACGATAATGAAAATAAGAAAGGGAGCAGCCAGTGTAACTTGACTGCTCCCTTTTTCCCGGAGAGAAAATTCGGGTAAATACAGTGTGAAAAATGGCCTTGCTGTCGGATTTTGTTTCTAACAGATTTTCTTCCGATACCACTTTTCCATCAGCACAAGAATCTCATATAACCCCATGGCGATCATACACAGGATTACAATACCAAGAATTACCCAGTCCAACTTGAAGACCTGGCTGCCATAGATAATCATATAGCCCAGCCCGCAGCGGGAGGAGATGAATTCCCCGATGACGACGCCGACGAGGAAGAGCCCGATATCCACTTTCATGATGGACAGGAGGTTCGGGATGTTGGCCGGCAGGACGACTTTGGTGAGCACATGTCTCCGTTTCCCGCCCAGAGTTTCGATGAGGCGGATCCGGTCGGGATCCACGCCCAGAAATCCCTGGTAGAGACTCAGGATGGAACCGAAGATGGCGACAGACATTCCTGTGACAATGATGGTTCGGTAATTGGCGCCGAGCCAGACAATGAGCAGGGGAGCCAGGGCTGATTTGGGCAGGCTGTTTAAAATTACCAGGTATGGTTCCACGGTCTCGGAGATAGATTTTTTCGACCAGAGCAGGATGCTGGCCAGAACGGTGATTCCGACGACGAGCAGGAAGCTTACGATCGTTTCCAGAAGCGTAATGCGGATATGCTGCCAGATCACGCCGCCCTGTGCCAGGTTGATAAAACACAGTGCGAGACGGGAGGGACTGCTGAAGATAAAGTCGTCGATCCAACCAAGGTATGCGGCTGTTTCCCAGAGCGCGAGAAAAGCCAGTATGATGATAGCGCGGAGGAAACGGACTCTTTTCCGGTGCTGCTTTTGCTTTTTCAGGAAAAGTTCCTGGTTGCTGTCGTATGATTTTTCGGTTTTGGCGTGCTTATCAGAAAGTGCCTCGGACAGACAAACATTTTTCTTTTCTGATTCTATTCTCATGAGGATTCACCACCTGTAGTT
>JAJBTR010000367.1 GCA_020860745.1 Lachnospiraceae bacterium
TTTCACCCCAATCTCCGCAGCTGATTTTTATTGATTCCGATTGTCAGAACAAGGATATCCACCACCTGCTGCTGGACCTGCAGATGTCAGGATTTCAGGGCTGGGAAAATAATATCGTCCTTCTCATCGAGCGGGACAGCCAGTCCGTGGAACAGCTGCGTCAGACGCTGGCCGTAGGTATACAGAAAGTTCTTTTTTACCCCTTTGCATACGAAGAGTGTTCTTCCCTGTTTCTTCGACCCGGTGAGCCGGAGGAAAAACAGATGGAGACGAAACAGACGGAACTCTATCTCGCCAGAAGCCTTCGTTCCCTGCGCAACGCTTTTATCAACCGTTTCCTGGAATCCGATTTCTTTCTGGATCTCGACCTGCAGACATTAAACACACAGTATCACATGAACCTCAGTGAAGGACTGTTCCGTTTTGTCATCATTAAATTTCCAGTCCTTGCTTCCGAATCAGAAAAAATGCAGCACCGCATGATGCAGGATGACCTGGTTCATAACATCCGGCAGGTGTTTGATCCGATCTGTCTGGAGATTGTCCCTTTTATCCGGGATTCCAACACGATCTTTCTGATCTTAAATTACTCGTCCAGCCGGAAGCTGGAAAAACACTTTCACCGGCTGGCAGGTCTGACGGAAGAAACCGCCAGACAGTATTATGATGCGCGCCTGCCGTATACGGTGGGCATCGGCAATGCCGTTTCAAACATCCGGGAACTGCACTATGCGTTCCAGACTGCCCAGTATGCCCTGCACTGTCAGCTCCTGTACGGCTTCAACCAGACATACCTCTACGGTGCACAGCGTTTTACCCCCCCGGGGCCGGTGAAAAGGAATATGAAAAATGGTTTTCTGAAATCGATGGCTTCACAAAATTCATGGACAAACAGAGTATATTCAACCATATAAAAAAGATTTTTGCGTCTTTTTCTTCGCGGACGGATCCCTCATTCATCTCTGATATCTGCATGCGGCTTGCCAGAACGGTAATCGCTTCCATGCAGAAAACCACCCGGATGGACGAACAGGATACGAACCTGGCTCCCATCACCCGTTATCTGGATACAAACAATTCCTTAAACGGTCTGCGCTCCGCTCTCTGCCAGTGGGTCTCCATGCTGCTGGACCGGTACAAGGACGCGCTGATTCACCCGCTTCACCGGAGTATCTACGAGACAATGTACTATATCGACCAGAATTATTCCAGTCATCTCACGCTGCAGAATCTGTCCGAAAAAGTACACCTCAGCCCGTCTTATTTCTGCCACCTGTTCAAGGAAAATACAGGGATGTCCTTTATGGACTATCTGACGAACGTACGCCTTGACCACGCCAAAGAATATCTCGCCGACACAGATTACAGCGTAGCCCACATCAGTGAGCTGGTCGGGTACAGGGATTCCCGCTACTTCAGCCGCATTTTCAGCAAAAAAACAGGAATTTCTCCCTCCGATTTCCGCCGTCAGAAACGTCCGAGCAGATAGCAGAAATAATGAGACAAAAGAAATTGTTTCCCCTTTACCCTGAGGGAGACAGCAACGGCAAAGGAAAGAATGAGGACAGTACCCATGATGACAGTAATTCTTGCATTTCACGACAAGGAGCAGGTGCGACAGATCCTTGCGGCAAAAGAAATTCTCAATCAGACATTCCTGATCACCGGCATTTATGCGGATGGCGTGAAAGTCATGGAGGAGATTATACGGCAACACCCGGATCTGGTACTTCTGGAGCAGAATCTTCCCGGCATGAAAGGACTTGAGATTATTAAAAATGCCAGACGGCATGCAGTTTCCACGGATTTTGTCCTGTTGGAGCGCAATAAAAACTTTGATCTGGCACAGGCAGCCATGCGTATGGGCGTGGAGGAATATCTGATTTCCCCGGCGTCAGACGAAGAACTGGAACGGATTTTCGCAAAATATGCAGACCACCGGCAGGCACGTGCGGAGAAAGGCAGAAAAAACGACCTTCTCCTCACAAGACGGCTGCTGCGCAACGCTTTCATGCGGGATTTCGTCACGCAGGAAAACGCCGGGGAACTTTCTATCAGCGACCTGAACAGCCGTTATTGTTTTGCCTTTCACAACGGTATCTTCCAGGCAGCCTTTATCCAGCTGCTCGGACTTCCGGAAAAAATGGAGACAAGCTTCCTGCCCGGTCTGGTTACAGAGCTTCGCTATCGATTTGACCCGATCTGCTATGAAATGGTTCCCTATATCGACGGGGCCAGACGGCTGACACTGATATTTAATTACAGCAAAGACAGCGGCACATCAAAGCGGCTGTCCGGACTTCTTGAAATTGTGCAGGATCATGCGCAGAAAGCAGGCTGCCCGGAATGCAGCTGCACGATCGGGATCGGCCGGCCTGCAGACCATGCCAGCGAATTGGGACACAGCTTACACACGGCGCAGCAGGCTGCTTTCTGCGGCGTACTGCGCGGATATAACCGGCAATATGTTTCCTCCCGTCTGACATTTGAACCGCTGCGCCCGGAACAGATCTGCACGCCCCAATGGATCCGGGATCTGAAAACCAGCGCTACTTACATGGACGTCCGCAAATTTAAGGATCTCATCCAACAGGCCATGGACTCCGTGACGCCCCGGTCAGATCCGGAGATTCCGCTATCCATTTTCCGCGAATCCATCCGTTCCGTGCTGCAGATCTGTGATAAACCGGAACAGGAAATCCAGGAGGAAACGCAGGTTGTGCTTGCCATGCTGGGAGAAAACGATTCCCTGCAATCGCTGCTCCGCTCTTTTTTCGACTGGGTGGAGCATCAGTTTGATGAGATCCGCAGACAGCGTCTGTACTCCCGTCCTATCCGGGATGCACAGAATTTTATCCGGGAAAACTGCAGCCGGAGGATAACTCTGCAGGATACGGCAAATCAGGTGCATCTGAATGCATCTTACCTGAGTACGCTGTTTAAAAAAGAGACCGGACAGAATTTCTCAGAATTTCTCACGGAATGCCGGATCAATGAGGCGAAGCAGATGCTTCGGGAAAGCAGCCTCAGCGTGGAACAGATTTGCTATGAGGTGGGTTATACTGACAAAAAGCATTTCAGCCGGCTTTTTATCAAAAATGTGGGTGTAAAACCGTCCACCTACCGTATCCTGCACAGCTGACCATTGTTCCCGGCATCTATGTAGAAAACCCCGGCACCTTCACAGGTCCGGGGTTCTCTGACGAATTGGGATAAGAAAATATGAAAAGTAACAACTCAGGCTTTCGGAGGACACATGATAACCAGCATCTGCGCCGTCTCCGTACCGTTATTTACAGATTCGCGTCCCTGCATCGGGCTGAAATGAATGGAATCTCCGGCATAAAGCACATGGCTTTTACCGTCATCTGTCGTAACAGTCATCTCGCCCTGAAGAATGAGATACACCAGTTCCACCGGTGACTGGCTCATTTTCGCGCCGCCGCCCGGAAGAAAATGGGAAAGACTGACGGTCAGGCAGCCGTCTACATCCGCACCGGTCGTCAGGCGTGTTCCTCTCATATCATAATGTAAGTCCGGATAATAAGTTTCCGCTTCTGCTTTTCTTGATACATGATAGCTCATAACGATAGATCCTTTCTTTGAAAAAATTATATTTTTACTGGAGGTGTTTTACTGGATATTATTTTATCATTCCCATTTATAAAAAGGCAGGGGACAATATTTAGATGAAAGGGTATGATTTTTGCC
>JAJBTR010000038.1 GCA_020860745.1 Lachnospiraceae bacterium
GCCGGAGGAGGCAGCGGCAGGTCTTACGGATTATCTGACGATCTGTTTTCTCGGCATTCCGTTTATTACGGCATATAATGTTATCAGTTCTGTTTTTCGCGGGATGGGCGATTCCAAAAGCCCGATGTATTTTATCGCGGTAGCCTGCTGTGCCAATATCATTCTGGATTATGTGTTTATCGGCGCTCTGGGTCTGGGACCGGCCGGAGCGGCGCTTGGCACCACACTGGCGCAGACCTGCAGTGTGATCATCTCGCTGATTGTGATTATAAGGAAAAAAATGCTGTATCTGACAAGGCGCAGTTTTCGCCTTTCTGGGTCCGTGATGAAGGGGCTCCTGTCTGTGGGCATTCCGGTGGCGCTGCAGGACGGTTTTATCCAGGTCTCGTTTCTGATCATCACAGCCATTGCCAACAGCAGAGGACTGACGGATGCTGCAGCGGTTGGTATTGTGGAGAAAATCATCGGCATCCTTTTCCTGGTGCCGTCCTCCATGCTGTCCGCGGTCTCGGCTCTCTGCGCTCAGAATATGGGCGCCGGACTCTGCGAGCGCGCAAAAAAGACTTTGTTTTATGCGATCGGGATTGCCACTGGATTCGGTCTGGTGGCGGCGGCCTGTATGGCCTTTGCTGCGGAGACGGTGGTGGGGCTGTTTGTGAGCGGAGGCGATGCGGCTGTGATTCACGCCGGTGCCCAGTACCTGCACGGATATGTGTGGGACTGCGTCCTGGCCGGTATTCATTTTTGCTTCAGCGGTTACTTCTGCGCCTGCAAAAAGTCGGGTATTTCTTTCTTACATAACACGATTTCCATTATCTGTACCCGGATTCCGCTGGCTTATCTGGCCTCTTCCATGTTCCCGGACACTCTGATGCCGATGGGCGTGGCAACGGCGATCGGGTCGGGGGTATCCGTGATTGTGTGTCTGATTGCCTATAGTCTGATGAAGCTGAAGAATCCAAGGGAGATGGGATATTCATAAAGTTAGATTTTCTATCATATCACAGGTGATGCTTTACCTGTTGCCTGGAGGACAAAAAGCCTCCATAAGCCTGTTACCAAACTGGAAACATGTGATTTCCGGCGAAATGCTTTCTTTTTTGCTTCCGCCACACTATACTTACAGTAAAGGACAAAAAGCAACCTGTATTGCGGGATAAAAGGAAAAGGCTCATCGCGCAGCGATTTCAAATGGACTTTTCCTCGTAACTGCGGAGGTACGGAACGCTTACGAATGAGGAAACGATTGTGTAGGGTGTGGGGGTTGTTATGGCAGAGTTCGGGCAGAAAATAAAACAGGCGCGGGAAGAATAGGGAATGACGCAGCAGGCGCTGGCGGATCGGCTCTATGTCACCCGGCAGACTATTTCCCGGTGGGAGAGCGGAACCCGGTATCCGGATCTGTCGACGGCAAAAAAACTTGCGGATATACTGGAAATCCCTTTGGACGATCTGCTCTCGGGAGAAGACCTGGAAAAGATTAGGAAAAGAATGAAACGGCAGAAGAGGAAAAATCAGCTTTTGATTCTGCTGATAGCCTGTGGGGTTTTTCCGGAGTTTTTGCGAAAGTCATGAATATTACGTGGAATAAAACGGTGTCTATGGTAGATTCTGAGAAGGAAACATACGAATCGGAAGAGGAGATTCTGCAGAGCCTTTCATTAGGAGAAAGTACTTACTTTGATGGATATTTTTACAGCGCCGCTTTTACAGCAGCTTCACAGCAGATGAATCTGGTGGATTCTGAGGGAAATGTATATATGCCTGTCGCGGTGAGGCCTGTTTCTGAATCCGGAGAGGTCATAGCAGATCTTACAACAGAGCAAGAGGATTTGATGTATAGTCCGGTATTTCGGTTTGAGACGGGGCAGACGGAATTGGACAGTCTGGAGACGATGCGTGTTTTATTGACAGGGCTGACCTACTGGGTAGATGAGGAAGGAACGATCCTTTATGATCCCATTATCGGTGGATTTCGGTTTCCGATTGTGGAGAATGGAACGTATTCCTCCGGAATAGGTTATGATACAGCTGAGATCCGGAAGCAGGAGGATGGAGATACCTTTTTGGAGGACTATGAAGCATGGATTCATGATGTGCAAGAGGAAGGAACCATCGTAAAGACGGCAGAGACAACGACATATGATGCGGTTCTGATTTATGAGGTGGAATACCCGGATTATTTTGAACTGGTATATGAGGGAAGCGTCGGTTATGAAGTATATACATGGCCGGTGGGAACTCTTACTATTCAGATAAGAGAAAAGGACGATGGGGAATATGAAATTGTTGAAACAAGAAATTATTATCTGTCTCAGGAATTTCTGGAAAATACGGAGCAATATACGTTAGATATCATGAAAGAAAATGCAGAAGAACTGTCTGTAAATGCAACGTCCTCTGTGACAGATGCCGTCAGGGATGCCATAACAATGAACGCATCTTCTTTAAATCCTGTTGTGGATGAAACTGTAGTGTATGTGGCCGATATGCCGGACGAACTAAAGAGTTTGATTGATGAATTGAGATCGGCGCTATAATGAATAAAAAATAAGAGTTTTCTGTCAGATTTTTGCAGAGTATAGGAAGAAGGAAAACAATCGATGGAACAGAAAGAGATTCGCAGTATGCTGGAGGCAGTGGCGTCCGGTGATATGGATGTGGACAGTGCAATGCTTCAGATGAAAACGGAGCCGTTTGAGGATTTGGGTTATGCAAAGCCGGATTATCACAGAGCTGTCCGGCAGGGCGCTGCGGAGGTGATCTACGGAGCGGGAAAGACTCCGCAGCAGATCCGGGATATCGCTTTGGCTTTGAGAAACCATGGACAGAAGATGGTTTTGATTACCCGTATGAGCCGGGAGGCTGCGGATTTTGTGGGGGAGGCGCTCCCTCTTCAGTATGACGAGCTCAGCCGCGTTGGAATTGTGGGTGACATACCGGAGCCGGATGGAGCAGGAAAAATTGTGGTGGCCACCGGCGGCACCAGCGACATGCCGGTGGCGGAGGAGGCTGCTCTCTGTGCGGAAGCCCTCGGCAACGAGGTGGTTCGTCTCTATGACGTGGGAGTGGCAGGACTGCATCGTCTGCTGTCCTGCCGGGAAGAGATTATGACGGCCAGGGTGATCATCGCGATCGCCGGAATGGAGGGAGCGCTGGCCTCCGTCATCGGGGGGATGGCGGACTGTCCGGTGATTGCGGTTCCCACCAGTGTCGGGTACGGAGCCAGCTTTGGCGGACTGTCGGCGCTCTTATCGATGCTCAATTCCTGTGCCAGCGGCGTCAGCGTCGTTAATATTGACAACGGATTCGGCGCGGGGTACCTGGCCAGCATGATCAATCATCTTTAATCATCCACATCTACGTCGTATTCCAGGATTGCTCCGGTGGAGGCGTTGATGGTGCACTCATACTCGGTCGCTCCCTTGTAGAATTCGATCTCATATACGGTGATTCCGTCATCTTTTTCTTTCATTGCTTTTGTAAATGTTACTTCGGATGCGGAGAGTCCTGCTCTGTTCAGTGCGATCTGCTTTGCCTTATCCACACTGATGCCGGAGGAACTGCTGCTACCGGAGCTGCTGTTGCTTGAGGAACCGGAGCTGCTACTACCGGAGCTGCTGCTCGAGGAACCGGAACTGCTGCCTGTGGAGTTAGAGGCGGCCTGATGCTGTTCG
>JAJBTR010000019.1 GCA_020860745.1 Lachnospiraceae bacterium
TGCGCAGGGGTGCGTAAGGAATATGACAGCTGTGCTGTCCGTACCCCGCGCGGCGAGTATGAGGCAAAAGTCGCCTCCTACTCGATTAAGGAGGACAATTCATGGATATTTATGTAGTTGGCGTCGGTATGACGCCGTTTGGCAAATTTCCTCAGCTGAGAGTAAAGGATCTGACCGAGATGGCTGTAAATGCGGCTTTGTTAGATGCAGGCTGCGATAAAAATATCATTCAGGCAGCTTTTTTTGCTAATACAACACAGGGCGTGCTGGAGGATCAGGTATTTGTACCGGGACCCATCGCTCTGACATCGATGGGATTTTCCATCATACCAATGCTGACAGTAGAGAACGCCTGCAGCTCCGGATCAACTGCTTTCTGGGAAGCAATCAATTATCTGCTCACCGGTCAGGCTGATGTGACGCTTGCGGTTGGCGCCGAAAAAATGAATGTGGACAACCGGGAAAAGTCTCTTTCCATTTTTGAGGGAGGCTGGGATATTGAGGTTGCCGGTGAAAGTCTGAAAACAATGATCGCCCTCGGAGAAGGGTTGGAAGTTCCGGAAGGCACAACCAGTCCGAAATCTTACAGCCGGTTTATGGATGTGTATGCCGGGTTTGCACGCTATCATATGAAGCATTACGGGCTCACGCAGCGGCAGATCGCGGCGGTGTGCTCGAAAAACCATAAACATTCCATCCATAATCCGAGGAGTTATTTCCGCAAGGATTACTCTATCGAGGACGTATTAAATTCAAATCCGATCACCTATCCGCTGACGCTTCCGATGTGCGCCCCGGTCACAGACGGCGGAGCCGCTGCGATATTGTGTACGGGAGCTGCTCTGGATAAATACGGCTTTGACCGGAATCGCGCAATTAAAATTTATTCCTGCGAGTTGAACGGCGGCCGCCTCGGCGTTCCCTACGATGTCACGGAGACCAGCGTGACGGCAATGTGTGCGAAAAAGGCATATGAAAAAGCCGGCGTGGGTCCGGAAGACATGGATGTGGCGGAAGTACATGACGCGACAGCAGTTGGAGAAATCACGGTTTCTGAAGCGATCGGTCTGTGCCCGATTGGAGAAGGCGGAGCATGTGCAGAGCGTGGTGAGACCAGCATTGGCGGGCGTATTCCGATCAATACATCCGGCGGGCTGGAATCAAAAGGACATCCGATCGGAGCAACCGGACTTGGCCAGATATTTGAACTGGTTTCACAGCTTCGCGGTGAATGCGCGGAGCGCCAGGTAGAAAATGCCAGATTCGCGGTTGCGGAAAACGGCGGAGGTCTGATTGGAACAGAACCTGCGATTATGGTGGTGACAGTGTTAGGAAAAGCGTAAGTTCGTTTCAGTAGAAAAGAGGATGTTTGCTGATGAAAATTATTATGTTGGGAGCGCCGGGAGCAGGCAAGGGAACGCAGGCAAAGATGATCGCGGATAAATATGGGATTCCGCATATCTCTACAGGTGATATTTTCCGTGCAAATCTGAAAGCGGGAACTGAACTGGGGAAAAAGGCAAAGGTATATATGGATCAGGGATTGTTGGTGCCGGATGAGCTGACCTGCGATCTGGTAGTGGATCGGATTTCTGAGAAAGACTGCGAAAACGGATTTATACTGGACGGCTTTCCGCGGACAATCCCCCAGGCAGAGTGCCTGACAGACGCGTTAAAGGAGCTGGGGGAAAATATTGATTTTGCTGTAGACGTGGATGTTCCGGATGAAAATATTATCACCCGTATGTCCGGCAGAAGAGCCTGTTTAAACTGTGGCGCTACGTACCATATTGTCAATATTCCGACGAAAGTGGAAGGGATTTGTGATCGTTGCGGCAGTGAGGTTGTCCTGCGTGCGGATGATGAGCCGGAGACGGTAAAGAAACGCCTGGATGTCTATCACGAGCAGACGCAGCCGCTGATTGACTATTATGAACAACAGGGGATTTTGAAAACGGTAGATGGAACACAGCCGATGAAAGAAGTGTATGACGAGATCATCGCATTGCTGGATGTATAGCGTCAGAGTTTTGGAGGGTAGTTATTTCAGATATGAAAAGAAATCTTATATTTCTTAACGTTATCATATCATGTATCGCTGCGTCCCTTTTGATGACAGCGTTAAATACCGCACTGACGCCTGTCTGTAAGGATCTCGGCATCAGCGTGACTACCGGCCAATGGCTGATCAGCGGTGAGGTGCTGGCCATGGGGATTGTTATGCCCCTCACCGCTTTTCTGATTCGCCGTTTTCCGACAAAACGATTGTATCTGACAGGAATTTTCATATTTATTGTCGGTTTACTGATTGCCATGCTCTCTACCGTTTTTCCTGTTATGATGTGCGGGAGGATTCTGCAGGGGTGTGGAAACGGAATTCTGGTATCCATGGCGCAGGTAGTAATTCTATCCATCTTTCCCGATGAGAAGAAAGGCTCCGTGATGGGATGGGCTTGTGGTTAGCGTAGCTCCGATGATCGCTCCGACCATGGGCGGTATCCTTGCGGATACGTTGGGATGGCGTTCGATTTTCAACGTGATCCGATCCGTATCCATGGGCTGTCTGATGATGCCGCTGATTACATGGGGAACCTCGCGGGTAGATAAAAAATATGTTGCAGACGCTACAGCTCTTTTGTCTTCACTCCGCACGATATCAGGATCCATCGGCAGTGCAGCATTTGTCGGTATTATGAGCGCAGCGGCAGCCCGTTCGGCTTCTGTATACGGAGAAACAGCCAATATGTATGGAATGAAAACAGCGTTTTTCGGAATGACTGTCTCGTCTGTGATTCTCGTTGTCATGTCTGTGTTTACTGTAAAAAGAAAAACAACATCCCGACCATGAAGATCGAGACGTTGCCACATAAAAAATATTATGAATCACTGGAAAATGTATCATAGCTTCCGGGAACGGCAAGAGTAGAAAAAATGCCGTTCGTATTAATTTCCATCATATATTCTACCATATCGTCAGCTGGTTCCACACATCCGTGTTTTAACCACTCTATGGCTATATACATATCGGTGGCAAACAGGGCGGCATTAAGGTATATAGCCGGGATTTTAGAATTCTTTAAATCCAGACTCGGATAATAGTTGTTGAGAAGATTTTCTTCTACCAGATGTTGAAGTTTATCAATAAAAGAAAATTCGCCGCTCATTTGCAGATAAAGACGAATCAGGTCTGCGTTTTCTTCATACATTGAGAGCATCCAGTGTAGATATAGCTTCAGAGCTTCCGGTTCGTCCAGGACCTTGTCTTTTGCCTTCTGGGAAAATGTACCAAGGTTCTGTGATATGTTTTCGAGAAATTCCGTCTGCATTTTTTCCAGAAGGTCATATTTATCCAGATAATGCAGGTAAAACGTACCTCTGCTGATATCAATCTTGCTTACAATATCGTTGATGGTAATCGATTCAAAATCTTTTTTTCTTCAGCAATTCTATAAAAGCTGTCTTGATGGCATTTCTCGTGCGTTTTACCCGTCTGTCAGTCTTTTTTTCCTGTGCCACAGCAATCCCCCATTTCATCTTTTGCGGTGTAACTTTGACTTTTTACCTTTCGATATTTTAACACTTTTTTTCAGGAGAATCAATTATATTCATCCGGTCATCCAGGGTTGTTTCACGAACTTTTTATCCAAGACCAAACCCCATGACAAGACATT
>JAJBTR010000138.1 GCA_020860745.1 Lachnospiraceae bacterium
CTATTGTTCCGTCTGGATAGACTCCCGTATAACACTCTGCGGTATCATAGAAATCATAACCAATTTCATGTGCTTTCTTTAAGATTTCAACATATTCTTCTTTTGGTGTCGGATAACCACTGGCATGTGACAATCCCATGCATCCTAATCCTATTGGATTGACATACATATTCGTCTGTCCTAATCTTCTTTTTCCCATTATTTTTCCCCAATTCTCATTTCTTACTTGTCTGATCATTCGCTGCAACAATTTCTGTCAGCTTGATATGACTGTTATGAAATCTGGCATTCGGGTTCTTTTCAGGCATACTCATGGTAATTGCCTTCTTTGGACAATGATGAATACATGCCATGCACATCTGACAGTTTTCTCCTGTATGAATCGCTCTCTGCTTCTCTATCTTGATACAGCCCGCCGGACATACTCTGCTGCAGATTCCGCATCCAATGCATTCATCCGTTACGGTATAAACTTTTACGAAGAAGTCATCCGGTCTGCCGTTCGGTGTTCGGCTCAGGTATTCCTGATGTGCATCACGATCTGTCTGCGTTACAAGAGCTCGAAAACTCTTTTTTTCCTGAATATCTTTCTTAATCAACTCGATATGTTTATCAATTTCTTTTTCAGACTCTGTAGCAATCTGTTCATCCATATCAAATCCTGGCAGGAAATTATCTACCATGACAATATGATTGATGTAATCCGCTTTCTTTCCAATGGATTTTAAGAAATCGTCAGCAAGTTCCACCGCTCCGCCATGACGCTTACCATAAGTTAAAACGATGTAGAAATATTCGGTATTAAAAGTTGCTTTTCGGATAAACTCTTTTACCATTTCCGGCATCTCATGCCCGTAAACCGGGCATACGATACCGATCCTCTCATCTGTGAAATTAAGCTCGTCCTGATAAATCACCTGAGGAATACTAATTGGATGTTCCTCTATCTGTTTTGCAACATACAAACTATTTCCTGTTCCAGTGAAGTAAAATATCATGATGCTGTCCTCTTCTTATTCATGAATCTTGAATCCAAGGACATATTTTACAAATACAGGATCACGATGATCTGCGATTTCCGTATGTCCCATATCAAGCGCTTCAATCTCCTTCATGTCCTCTTCAGTAAGAGCGAAATCCCAGATATCAATATTCTGCTCCATACGTTCCTTGTGTGTAGACTTTGGAATAACCGTTACTCCACGCTCTACATTCCATCTAAGGGCAACCTGTGCTGCACTCTTTCCATATTTTTCTCCAATCTTTGTAAGTAACGGATGAGTGAAAATGCCATATTTGCCTTCTGCAAAAGGTCCCCATGCTTCAGGCTTCACTCCATACTCTGCCATAATCTCAAGAGCCTTAGCCTGCTGGAAGAATGGATGAAGCTCTACCTGATTTACTGCCGGCATAACATCAACTGTCTCACAGAAATTGATCAGTACCTCTGGGTAGAAATTACATACACCGATTGCACGTAATTTTCCTTCCTTGTAAGCTTCTTCCATCGCACGATAAGCTCCAAAATAATCGCCCATTGGCTGATGAAGTAAGTAAAGATCAATATACTCTGTTCCTAACTTATCAAGAGAAGTCTGAATTGCTTTCTTTGCAGCTTCATAACATGCATCCTGTACCAAAAGTTTTGTTGTGATAAAAAGTTCTTCTCTAACAAGTCCACACTCTCTAATCGCTGCTCCTACTGCTTCCTCATTTCCATAGGAAGCAGCAGTATCAATCAAACGATAACCGCTGGCGATTGCATCCAAAACACTCTGCTTACATACTTCTGGATCTGGAACCTGAAATACTCCGAATCCTTCCTGTGGCATTTTTACTCCGTTATTAAGTGTTACATAATTCATAGTTGAATCCTCCATTTCGTTATTTGCTATTTACTATTTGCTTGTTTTCTCTTGCTTCTGATGTTATTATATCGTTGATTTTCTCATAAGTACAATATCAATGCTGTATACCAGTATCAACAAAATGAATACTGACATCTTCCATTCTGCCTCCTTTCGTGATATATTTAGTAGAGACATAACAATAATCCGATACCAGGAATTGGAGGCTTCCATGATTGAAATATACCAACTGGAACAACTGATTGCATTTGCAGATAACGGTACATTATCCGAAGCAGCAGAAAAAATGCATATATCTCAGCCAACACTGACACGTACCATGAAGAAATTAGAGGAGGAATTTGGTGTTCCTCTATTTTCTCGTACCAAAAATAAAATGGACTTAAACGAGAACGGACTTCTTGCATTAAGTCATGCAAGAAAAATAATGGAACAGACAGGCGATATGCTTCGTCTTGTAAGAGCTCTTGACCGGGCAAGCCACACCATTTCGATTGGCAGCTGCGCTCCTGAGCCAATGGTTCAATTGGTGCAGCATTGCTCTAAGCTCTATCCTGAAATGGCAATTTCCTCCGAAATGAAGGATCTTGACTATTTAAAACAAGGATTAGACGATGACATTTATCAGTGTATCATTCTTCCAGAAAAGCCATACGATAACAACTATACTGTCGAGGAGTTTGGTCATGAAAATTTATATTTTGCATTGCCGAAATCTCACCCAAAAACTAATAGCCAAAGTCTGTCCTTTTCTGATATGAATGGAGAGAATATGATTGTATTTTCTGCGATTGGTTTCTGGTATGAGATGACTAAAAATCAGATGCCAGACTCCAGATTTCTTATGCAAAACGAACGCTATGATTTTACTGAATTAATCAATTCATCAATTTTACCTTCCTTTGCAACAGATACCACACAGATAAGTGCTCCTGCACCAGCAGACAGAAATCTTGTGCCTATTACGGATGAATGCGCTCACGTTACTTACTATATTGTTTGTAAAAAGAAAGACAGAAGCAAATTTAAAAACTTACTCCGGTCTAAAATGAATACATAATGAAATGTATTTATATGGTCTGGTATAATTACCAGACCACCCTTTTGAAGCTATTGCTTTTTTATCTGGCTTCTCTGTTCGTTGGTGGTCGATAGATATATTCCCGTTCTTCCTGTCACAAGCAGTCTGCTGTCAAACGGTGTAGCACCTAAAGATGTGCAGGAACTCTTGGGACACTCTGACGTGAGCACCACGATGAATGTATATTCCCATGCTACAAAGGAAACGAAACGGACTTCTGCAAGGCTCTTGGATAAGATAGCAGGCAACGATTAGGCACATCCAGAAAAACTTCCCCCGTAAACTGCCAATAAGTGCAAAAACAAGGGATAGTACATAGCAGTTCACTGTATGAGGCTTAAAGAGCCTTGAAAAATAGGGAAAGTTTTAGAAATTCATCTGCAAATTCCGATTTGTTTAAATCCTCTGCCTTAGCGGACACGCAGAATGTGTAACCTGCTTTGCCATACCAACATAACCATGATCCGTCAGATAATCCTGCAGAATAGGAACCGACTGTGTGGATTCCGGCCCGATGATCAGTTCAACGATCACATCCTCCAGATTCGTATTAGCAATCCGGCATAATTCTTTCATATTCACAGGATAATATTTTTTAATCCGTTCCTTTGTGATATGGTAACGCGGTTGTACATCAAAATACCCATGTTCAAATGGTGACACTACCAAACGGACTTCATTTTCACTGGCAAAGGACGGATGCTTGAACGCGGCAGATGCT
>JAJBTR010000204.1 GCA_020860745.1 Lachnospiraceae bacterium
ATGTACCACGGGCGCCGGCAGCGGTGGGACCTTATGTCCACGCGGTAAAGACGGGGAACCTGGTGTTTACCTCCGGGCAGCTGGGGTTAATTCCCGCGGACGGGAGCCTTCCGGAAGGCATCGAAGCCCAGACCCGGCAGAGCCTGGAAAATATTAAGACGGTACTGGAGGGATGCGGTTCCGATCTGGATCATGTGGTAAAGACCTCCATTTTCCTGGCGGATATTGCGGATTTCGCAAAGGTAAATGAGATTTACGGCGAGTTTTTTACCGGTGAGGTACCGGCGCGGTCCTGCGTGGAGGTAGCCAATCTGCCGAAAGGCGGCCTGATTGAGATTGAGGTTGTGGCTGAGGTTGTTGGCTTCAGATAGCTAGGTGAAAAGGACTTTATCCGCCAAACCGGAGATCCGGGCGGTCGTGGATGATGAACTGTATGAGATGTATGTGAATGGGCAGCAGGTGTTTGTGAGATATTTATTGGGAGGATGTTTTTAAAAATGTCTGGAGGATTGGGGCTTCAGGGGTGTATAAAGTGAGTGAGCCGGCATGTCATATTTTGACATGCCGGCTCGTTTAAAATGATTTGTATTTTTGTGAATGAGAATGCTTTTGATTATCAGATTCTCATATGGGGGATCTTTGCGTCGGCTGAAATTCCTATTTCGCGATATCCACGCCGGCCAGATATCCGCTCCGGGTGGCCTGGTCTACCTTGCCGGGTTTGATGGCGTCGCCAACGGTGAATACCTCTGCTCCGATTTCTTTTGCAGCGGCTTCCAGTGCGGAGGAGTCGACGGTCCGCATGCCCAGCGCATAGAGCACGGTATCCGCTTCCAGCGTCTGTACGCCGTCCGCGTTTTCCACAGTGACGCTGTCCGGCTTAATTTCCAGACATTTCGTCTTCGGCATAGATTTCATGCCGGTTTTTTCCATCTCCCACACAAGCGCTTCGCGGTACATACCGAAGGACTCGTTTGCCACGCGGTCGAGCATCTCCACGACAATCACTTCATGGCCTGTCTTCTGCAGGTAGAGTCCGGCTTCGCAGCCAACCAGGCCGCCGCCGATCATCACGACTTTCTTGCCGCAGTCGATGGTCTGGTCATAGATGGCCATGGCCTGATGCGCGTTTTCGATACCCTTTACAGGCGGGCAGGAGGGCGTGCTTCCGGTTGCCAGGATGACGGCGTCGGGCGCGGTATCCTTAATATATTCCGGTGTCACGTCGGTGTTCAGTTTCACAGTGATATCACGGCGCTCCACCTCGCGGATCAGCATGTTTTTGAAATTCCGCAGATCCGGCTTGTCGATATCGACATCTGTGAAGTAAAGCAGGCCGCCAAGCTTGTCGGATTTCTCCGCGATGGTCACTTTGTGGCCACGGTCTGCCGCTGTGATAGCGGTCTGCAGTCCGGCTGCGCCGCCGCCGATCACCAGCACGTTTGCGGATTTTTTCGGATCCGGCAGTGCGTCCGGGTCAAACGGCAGATGCGCCAGCGGGTTGATAGTGCAGTGGCCAACATAGAGTGCCAGTTCCTCGCTGTTAAACGGCAGGTCGTCGTAACCCTCCTCCGGCGAACCGGGGAAGCACTTGTAGCAGCGCAGGCATCGGCGGATGCGGTCTTCCTCGCCGGCCATACATTTTTTGGTAAACTCCGGGTCGGCCAGCATCTGGCGTCCCAGGATGACAAAATCGATTTTCCCGCTGGCGATGGCTTCCTCGCACATTTCGGGAGAGTTGATGCCACCTACAGCGCCCACCGGCAGGCTGGTGTAGGATTTTACGATGGAGGCGGGCTCGATGTTCAGCCCGTGCGGGTGGAACATACTGCTCTCGGTGCCAGATTTTACGGATTCCTCATAGATACCGCAGGTGACATGGACGGAAGTGATGTATTCCTCCACCGATTTTACAAATTCACCGGTCTCCTCCGGGGTGATGCCGCCGGGCTGGTGATCGGTGCCGTCGATGCGCAGCTCAATCAGGAAATCATCGCCTACCGCCTCGCGGATGGTCTTTAAAATCTGTTTCGGGAATCTGCCGCGGTTTTCCAGGGAGCCGCCATATTCATCGGTTCTGGTGTTCATCAGCGGAGAAAGGAACTGGGTAAAAATAAACCCGTGTCCGCCGTGGATTAAAACACCGTCAAAACCGGCTTTTTTCATGTAGATAGCTGCCGTGGCAAAATCGTTGGCGATGCGGTCCATATCGTCTTTGGTCATCGGGCGGGCCTTGATACCGGCGATGTTCACGGTTTCCACGGGGCCGATGCATTCCTCCTCTGGGCGATACGGCACTTTTTCCTTGCCGCAGTGAACCAGCTCCGCCAGGGCGATGGCGCCGTGTCTCTTAATACGCTTTGCATACTCGGCTACGGCATTGAAGGTCTCCATGTCCTCCTCCGGTTTTGCAAAGTCAAAGGGGCGGAAACCCGGGATACGCACGGCGTCGACAAAGTTGACGTCCGTCTCGCCGACGATGACGCAGGCGTTGCCGCCGCGGGCCGGTCCCTCCAGCTTCCGGTAGGAAAACTCGCGGGCGTCCGGGTTCTGCACGATCAGGCCGAAAGCCATGGGCGCGCTGACGATGCGGTTGCGATAGACTTTGTTTCCCACTTTCATGGGGCTGAGTAAATGCTCAAATTTCATAGTGTCGTACCTCCTCAAATTGTTATGTTAAATTGTAACACGGACGGGAAAAAATGAGAAATTATGCATTTTTACATCAGCTATAAAAATCTTTTATGGCAGTCTTGACGTCTGGTTTTTTCTTTTTAAACTATAAGAAATAGGAGCGGGAAATATATCGTAACGGATAATTCTTATTCTGATTAAAGGAGACGGTCTGATATGAACACTGCCCAACTGAATTATTTTCTCTCGGCGGCGAAGCACCTGAGTTTTTCGGAGGCAGCCAAGGAGTTTTACATGACGCAGCCTGCCATCAGCCATCAGATTTCCGATCTGGAGAAGGAACTGGGGGTGAAGCTTTTCTCCCGCACCTCCAGGGGAGTAGTGCTGACAAAGGCCGGTGAGCTGTTTCTGGAGGATGCCAAGCGGCTCCTGGACATGGAATCTGTGAGCCGGGAACGCCTGCGCACGCTGGATGCTTCCGGGACGATGCGGCTGTCGGGCGCCTATCTGGCCAGTCCCTGCAAGTATTTTTTGCCGGAGGTGATCGCCCGGTTTCACCGCGAGTATCCGCAGGTGGAGATTTCGCTGCATCGACTGGATGCGCTCGGCGTGCTGTCCGCGATTGAGGCGGATCAGTTTGATATCTATTTTTCTCTGATGGAAGATCTGGCGCACAGGAAAAATTACAACACACGGAAGATTCACGAGGACCATTATTGCCTGGTCTGCCGCACGGATCATCCGTGCCTGCAGAATTTTAAGATTGATTATGACAAGATTGCGACGGAGCCGTTTCTGATGTTTGATCCGGAGAGGGCGGCTTATATGAGCAGGCAGATTAACCAGGTGTGCCGCGATCTGAATTTTACCCCGCGTGTGGTTCATACTTATGATTCCATGGAGGAAATTCTGTTTGCCGTGGAGTCGGGGCTGGGGATTACGATACTGCCTTATAAGATTAAGGATTATGTGAAGGCTTCGCTGGCGTACAGTCCGCCGGACAGCAGCAGCACCGCCTGCGGCATCGGCG
>JAJBTR010000059.1 GCA_020860745.1 Lachnospiraceae bacterium
ATCCATTGCTTCAAAATAAGGAGAACCCAAATAGGAATAGACGGCTAGATATATTAGGATTGTTCTGGGTGCAGGAGACAGAGGGAGCTCCTTGGGAGAGCGGTCGAGCATCTGCTCAAGACGCTGGGGAGAACTCATCTCCCAACAGAGATTAGCCATACGCTCCGCATTTCTGGAAACTGCGTTGGTCGTCTTGCCAAGCGACTTCGCTACCTGAGCGTAGACATCCTTCATGACAGAGATGTCATCCATCGGGATGCCCTGCTCAAACAGCAGCCTGGCAGTTACATCAACGCAGGCCACAAGCACACGGATGCGGCCATGGCCCGGGCCAATCAGGGATCGGACGATTACACTGGTATTGTACATAAATAAGACCACCTTTGTAGAAAGATGGTTTCAGTATAAAAACAACTCCCCGCCACACGAGATTTATCGACATAGTTCGACATATATTTTTTCAAATGTAAAAAGAGCGACGCCATAAGACATCGCTCCCGGCAAAACCTCACGTGGCGCTCGAGTCGCTCCCCAGCGTTGCTCTATCCTCCATCGTGAGTAAAAGCCCATTGTTATTATGAGACTTCCGCCTCAAGAACAGTGTCTACCATTCGGTCATCCACAATATTGCAGCGACTCTGGTAGGCATAGGTAAGGGATTGGGTACAGGCACGGTTAATCAGTCTTGGAATCCCTCCGGAGAATTCATAAATTCGTTTCATGGCTCCCTCTGAGAAAATAGGGCCATCGTGCTTTGCGTATTGAATCTGTCGCTCAATGTAGGCTCTGGTCTGAGAATAGTCATAGGGCAGCATAAAGCATTCAATGTCAATGCGGTGGCGAATGGCTCGGAACGCCTGCCGTTTGAGCTTGTCCCACAGCTCGGTCTGCCCGGAGATAATCAGTGCCAACGGGTTTTCGGAATCCATCTTGTAGTTCAGCAGGAAACGAATTTCCTCCAGTGTTTCCTTTGGAAGCAGGTGCCCCTCGTCTACAATCACGATAACCTTCTGGTGGGAGACGCCACGCATGACCTCCAACTCTTGGTGCAGACTCCTCCGTGCCGCACTGCGCTGAAATTTTGTATCGCAGCCAAGCTGCTCCAACAGGCTGTTGTAGAAGCTGCGAGGAGTCATCTGCGAATCAGAGAGATAGAGCACAGCATATTCTGTTCCCTCCATTTCCTCTTTCAGATGCCGCAGCATAGTGGTTTTACCCATCCCGGGTTCGCCAATCAGGACAGCGAACAGCTGGTTTTGGCTGGCATACTTGAGGCGGTTCAGGATCTCGTCTGTTTCTCTGTCGCAGTACAGCTCTCCCACAGGGATCCCCCTGCAAAACGGTCTGTGTTTCATGGAGAAGAAGGATTCATACACAAAGCCTCACCCCTTCTTAATCTCGGCGGTGTAGGAGATCGCTGTTTTCCTGCGGACGCCTCCCTGTTGTTTGGATTTCGTTACAGCGTCCAGGAGCCGAGAGCTTTCGGCAGGGATTCGTTCCGGACGTTCACACTTCGGCTTAGGCTTTACATGTTCCCCAACCTGCAATTCCTGCACACGGATGGGGCTCGCATCCGGCGATTCCACGGTAATCGTGGTAATGTCCACAGGGTCAAAAACTACATCCACATTCCGGCCAGCGTAGGTAAGCCCCACATCATACTTCCTGCCGCTGAAGCTAATGCAGCCACTCTTGTCCACTCGCCGCTGTACACAGTGCAGAAAAGTCTGCGCCATCAGTTCCGTATCCGGGAAACGCAGGGGCATGGAATCGCTCTTAAATGCAATTTCGGGGGTAGTTCCAAGGGCGCTGTGCGTCTTAGAGTGGTAACACTCGCTGAGCCATGCCTCAAACAGCGTATTGAGTTCCCGGACGCTGCTTGGAGGCTTCACTGCAACTTCAGCAAGGAAGGAATCAACCGTGAGGTTAAAGCGTTCCTGCTTTCCCTTTCCCTGAGGATTTCGGGGCTTTGCGTACAGGAGACGGATACCGAGCAGCGTGCAGGCACGTTTCATCCAGTGTGTCCGGTACTGGCTGCCATTGTCAAAGTAAAGCCGTCTGGGGATACCAGATTTCATGACACCCTTCTTCAGTGTATCCTCCACAATGCCCTGTTCCATATTGTCCTAGAACTCAGCGTGGATAATGTATCTGGTACAGTCGTCAATCAGGCAGGACAGATAGGTCTGTACGTTTTTACCGTCTATTCTGAGCATGGGCCCATACTTTATATCGCCCTGCCACAGATCATTACGGTGCGCTCGCTGAAACCGCTGAGAGCCATAACCGGTGTCCCGGTAGACCTTCATCATAGAAGATGAGTATCCCTTCCGGGCCAGGGCGTCCTGCAAGGTCGTCCGTTTCAAAAATCCGGGCGGCGCTTTCCCTTCCAGTTCCAGGATCTGAATGATGGTAGGAACGCTACGCTCCGGCACCTCCCGGCGAAGCTGAATGGCAGCCTCCAACAATTCATCTGAGATCTTGAATTTGCTTTCGTTGGCACGTCCCTGAGGCTTAAGCGCAGGATACCCGCCAGCACTGTAAGCACTCAGGTACCGGTTCAGGGTACGTAAGGACAGCTGGTACTCTTCGCAAAGCTCCTGCTTGAGCTTTTGCACGCCAGCTTTGTCCAGCTTGGGATCGAGCAGCGGCGCAATGATCTGCATCCGGCTATCCGCAATCTCAGATGCGCGCTTTTCATCCTTTATAGACATATGAATGCCTCCTCGTCACTTTGAGATGGAACCAGTATAGTCCCTCGTGTTGAGGCAGTCACTGCCGAACGATGCTGTTTCCAAAAGCCGCTGTTTACGATGGCCCGGGCAAAATACGTCAGCTTTGCGGCGAGACTTTCGCCGGGGAACTCTGTCTTTAAATAGACGCCAGTAAGTGCCAGCCCATCTGCAACCGTCAGGGTATAGCAAATAAACCAGTCTACCCACAGCTTCAGGCGCAGTGCGGTGCTGGCATCACATGGAGAATAGGGGACTCAATTTCCTGACAGATCAGCGACAGGCTATGCCTCTTATATGGGACAAGCTCACTCGGCAGCTCGCGGTGAGTCTTTCCGCAGCGGCGGCATACCAGAACCCGTAAGATGTATTCAACCTTCTGTACATCTCTGCCGTTTTTGCCCACTGTATCAGCCGGAATCACCGCTTTCCGACGGCAGGTTCCCCGAAAAGTGAGACGGTATCCGCAAATCGGGCAAATCGAGTCTTCACTGCCGAGAATTTTTATCTTTCCGTCCTTGTTCCTGCGGCTATAACGTGTTATAATCACCATGACTCGTGAGGTCAGAAACGGCATCCCGGTCATGCGTGTGGTAGTGACACATTCATGGCTTGAATGGGTGCCGTTTCGTTTTGCCTTTCTTTATGTCGTAAGGGTGGGTTTATCGCTTTTGTTTTCCCGGGAGCGATGCTTCGCTTCATTATACCATGTTTTGGACAGGTTAGCCCGGCTATCTTATGCTTGCTGGGACAAAAAGCCCGGCAGCCAGGACAAATTACCTCGGCTGTCGGACAGTTTAAGCCGGCGTTTTTCGGCCAAATTGGGGCGGCTATAACAACAGCAACCTGAATCAAGTCGATGGCGGCTATATTTTGACACTGAAATCCAGTTCCAAAAAGTATGATCAAACCGAAGGGTTGAT
>JAJBTR010000402.1 GCA_020860745.1 Lachnospiraceae bacterium
ACCATATACAATATAATTTATCTATATTTTTATTGAACCAATAACCTTTTGAAGCATTTACGAGATAGAGAAAAACCCATGTAATTGCATTTTACAACAACACAGGTTTTCCTACAACAAACAATTTTCAGTTGTGAGATTTGACGTTCTGGAGAACATCCACCCCAACTTCCACATTCGCAAAATATGCGCTTACGTGCTCTCGCGTCCTCTTACAGCACGATCTCCTCCGATGCCAGATTCTCCCCGGACACAACAACGCGGATTTCTCCACACCCCTCACTCATCTTCAGCACCGCGAGCGCATGCCCGTCAGCGGATGTAGTATCCGGCTTCTCATAGCCGTGGTCGTGCTTTGCTCCGGCACTCCCGAAGCCCATCAGCTTTGCATCACCCTCAACAGCAATGGTAAGCGGAATTGCCGCGCCGGCCGCCAGGCGTCCCTCAGCATCCAACACGTCAATATTAACGAAGGCAAGCATGCCATAGCGCTCCGCGGAAAGCTTCACTCCGGCCGGCGCGCCGGCGGTTGTGAGGCTGGTACGCCCGATCTCCGCGCCGTTCTCATAGGCAACGGCGACCAGCTCGCCGGGCTCATAGGTGGTGTTAAACTGTGTCTCAAAAGCGGTATTCTTTCCGCAGGGCTGTATTCCTAACGACTTGCCGTTCTGCAGCAGTTCCACCTGATCTCCTCCGGCGTAGACCTGGATCATGATGTCCTTCCCCTCCTCTCCCGGATAGGAGTAATTGAACGTGCAGTCCGTATAGCACCAGGGTCCGAAAAACCGGGGCGTCCCAAATCGGGCGGGCGCCTGGACAGCAATACAGGGTTTCTTTGTCAGCCCATACACAATCTCACGATAATAGGATACCGGTCTGCGGTTCCCGATGATGGAGATGTCGCCTCCCGTATTCATCAGATCCGGATAAACCGGGGAAACCTCTCCCATGTAATCCCAGCCTGTCCAGGTAAAATCACCGATTGCCTGGGAGCACTGCATGATGGCGTCCCAGTTCTCCGCGATCTGCTTCGGGTAGGTCTCGCTGCCCACCATCATACGATCCGGATAGGTTTCCGCGTCTTTTAAATACCGTGACGTCATGTAGTTGTATCCCATGACATCCATCGCAGTATCCAGTTTCTCCAGGATTGCGCCGAGAACCGGATGGGATACGATCGCGGGCATATCCTTTTCCATCACGGCCATAAAGACATTGACGTCTCCGCTGCCGGTATCCGCCGTTCCGCCGGAGATATCGTCCACGATGGTCTTTAATCCATCGCCCGCCGCGAACGCGCCGTTGATGCCGTTCGTCGTGTAGCGGGACGGGTCGAGCTCATGGAACTTATCGCCCAGCATCCGGCAGGTCTCAAATCCTTTCTCTGTGCAGATTTCAAGAATCTCATTTCCGGTAGAGTACAGAACAACCGAAGGGTGGTTGTAGTCCGCGTCCACCATATGGCGGATATCTGATTCCCAGCAGCGCTCGAAATCCACAGCATAGTCATAGCTGACCTTGCTCTTGTTCCACACATCCACCAGCTCGTCCATCACATACATTCCCAGCCTGTCGCAGGCGCGAAGCAGGGCCTGGGACGCCGGATTGTGCGCCGAGTGGACCGCGTTAAAGCCCGCTTCCTTCAGCCGCAGCACCCGGCGGTATTCATAATCATCGTAAGCGCAGGCACCGAGAAGCCCCGCGTCGTGGTGGATGCAGGCACCCCGAAGCTTTACGGTTCTGCCGTTGACCCGCAGCCCGTGCTGCGCGTCCAGACTCAGCTTCCGGATTCCCGTGGTAATCTCATTTTCATCGAGGATTCCGCTCTGATCCGCGATCGTAAACTGTACCGTATACAGGTTCGGGTCCCGATCATCCCACAGCTTTGCATCAGAAATATAGAAGTTCCTGTGAAATTCCATCTGTTCCCGGCTCCGCATCCGCACCGGATAAGTCTGGTTCACAACCTGATTGCCCTCAGCGTCGCAGATGGCAACCGTCATATCATAAGTACCGGCCTCCAAGGTGTCATTATGTACCTGTGCGGTTACCGATACCAGCGCGCCGTCCTCATCCACATCGACTGTCGCAGCGCGCAGCCCGTAAGGGTTGACATAGATATGCGCTCCCTTATACAGATAGACATCGCGGTAAATACCTGCGCCGCTGTACCACCGGCTGCTGCGGGTCCCGCATTTTACCAGGACAAGGATTTCATTTTTCTCTCCGTATCGGATGTAGTCCGTAATGTCCATCGAAAAATCCGTGTAACCGTAAGGACTCTCCCCCACCTTGGACTGGTTGACAAAGACCAGCGCGTTCCGGTAAATCCCCTCAAACTGCAGAACCATGCGCAGTCCCTTTTCCTCCGCCGGGACGAAAAACTCCCTGTAATACTTGTACTCCCCGGCGTCGATATGGCCGGTGCTGCCGCCGTTGACTGAATCCGGCTTCTGCTCCTCGTGGAACATGGCGTCGTAGGGCAGATCAACGCACACCGCGTCGCCCGGCACCTTAAACACCAGTTCAAAAGGATCCATGTCCTTCCACACTTTCCAGTTGCTGTTAAATTTTTCTCGTATCATGGTACCTTCTCCTTGTCTTTTATCTATTTCATATTGCGAATATCATACTATGTCAGTATCTTCCACATCATGCACTTCCCTCGCTCTTCCAGAATGCCGGCCATCCCATGCCGCGTTCCACACGGCTGAAATTCTGCCGCATTGCATGATATAACTCAAAATCCCCCGTATACCAGATCCAGAACGTTTCTTTATTCGGAACGCTCATAAAAATCCTCCATCTTTCCACATCAGCTGATTTTCGCGCTTATTTTTCAATTTCCACTTTAACAAAATCCGGCAGAAAAATATCATCACACCTTTTCTATCACACAGCTGTGCCTCTTTGCATCCTTTCCCTTTCCGTCCTTGTCATAATTAATCCCGACCAGCAGCAAATCTCCAAAGTATTCTTTCAAGACCCCATCATATCGATTATCGTGAATCTGCCGGATAGCCGACTCTGCATCTTTATTATATTTCAACTCAACGATCATAGCCGGTTTGCCGACGCCTCTTCGCGGAATAAAGGCCAGATCCGCAAAGCCTTTTCCTGCCGGAAGTTCTCTGATAATAGAATAATAACGTTTCGCTGTGTAGTACGCTATCGTTATCGCGCTGCTTAAAGATGTCTCATCATTATACTGCAGCACAGAAGATACGGATTCATGTATCATCTCCAGGGCTTCCGCCACCGCATCCTCATCCCGATTTATCGTCGCGTCAAGTAAATTTTCAGATTCAGCAAGAGCATTCCCTACCACTCCCCAGTAATCACCGCTGACTGCATCCTCAAACACTTCCGCTACTTCAAGATTGGGTATACTGACTGTCCGCTTTTCCTGATTGTACGCAAGATACCCAAAGTGAATTAATAATGTCAGAACATCATCCGCATTCTGAAACGATGTAACATCATTTTGAAAGGAACTGATCTTGATTCTGACCGCCTCTCCGCCAAGCATTGTCACTATAGCATCTTTCAGACCGCCAAAATTCATGCCGATATACTCTTTCAGGCTTTCAAAAGACCCCGTCTGATTCCAATAATTCCTGATATTTTTATTATGCCCCGCCG
>JAJBTR010000405.1 GCA_020860745.1 Lachnospiraceae bacterium
CGTTAAATTCAGCATTTATCTTATGTTTAAAATTTCTTCATGAAACAACCCTGCTGTTTTTTTGTGTAAAAATTTCATTATGAGAAGTAAAAAGTTTATTGCCCGGTCTCTTTCATGCGGCAGCCTGATTTTTTCCCATATAGTACGGACGGCAATTTCTTTTCCAGCATTTTAGTCCGTATGTTCTTTTAACTTTACGGACAAAATCCATTTTTCCAGTATTTTTATCCGTATATTTTTTTGCGCCATACGGACGAAATCTGTTCTTCTAACATTTCTGTACGTATACAATTCCAATATTTACAGGCAAAAATGCCTTTCTATACAATACAGTCCGTATGAGTTACCTCTTCTTACGGGCAAAAACGCCATATCTGCTAAAACAATCCGAACGATAACACCGGCATACGGACAAGCAGGTTCGAAAGACACAAATAGTCCGTACAGCACAAAAGAATACAGAAAAAATTCAATACTTTACAACAGCATGATCTTTCCTATCTTACCTGTGTTACAGGAGAAATCCCCTCTCGCCTGGAAAGGGGATTATCTGAAATACTTTATCGATAAATAATATCGTTTCTGCCCGGTCCGTTGGAAACCATGGTGATCGGAAATCCGATCTGTTCTTCCACAAACTCCACGTAGTTCCGGCAGTTTTCCGGGAGGTCTTCATACTTTTTGATGCCGCGGATATCGGTCTTCCATCCCGGCAGATACTTTAATACCGGCTTCGCTTTCTCCAGCTTTGATGTGACATGAAAATCGGTAGTCACCTCGCCGTCGATCTCATAACCCACGCAGACAGGAATCTCATCCAGATAGCCAAGCACATCCAGAACCGTAAAGGCCACATCGGTAGCTCCCTGCAGACGGCAGCCGTATTTGCTGGCCACGCAATCGAACCATCCCATCCGCCGGGGGCGTCCTGTGGTAGCGCCGTACTCACCGCCGTCGCCGCCGCGCTTTCTGAGTTCATCGGCCTCATCACCGAAGATTTCGCTGACAAACGCACCCGCGCCCACCGCACTGGAGTACGCCTTGCACACAACGATAACTTTCTGAATCTCATAGGGCGGGATACCCGCGCCGATGGCGCCGTAGGCTGCCAGTGTCGAGGAGGAAGTCACCATCGGATAGATGCCGTGATCCGGATCCTTTAAGGTGCCGAGCTGGCCTTCCAGCAGGATTTCTTTTCCCTCTTTGATTGCGTTCCACAGATAGGAGGACACGTCGCAGACATAAGGCTCCACCATCTCCCGGTACTGGTGCAGGGTCTCCAGAAGTTCCTGCGGATCCAGCAGGGGCTTGTGATACAGATGCTCCAGAAGGACATTCTTTGTCTCACAGATGCGGACCACCTTTTCCTGTAACAGCTCCTCGTCAAACAGTTCGCTGACCTGGAAGCCGATTTTTGCGTATTTGTCCGAGTAAAACGGCGCGATACCGGATTTCGTGGATCCGAAAGACCTGCCGCCCAGACGCTCTTCCTCATACTGGTCAAACAGAATGTGATACGGCATCACCATCTGCGCCCGGTCGCTCACCAGAATCTTCGGCTGCGGCACACCTCTCTCCACGATGCTTTTGATCTCATTGAAAAGAATCGGGATGTTCAGCGCAACGCCGTTTCCGATAATACTGGTCGTATGGCCATAGAAACATCCGGACGGGAGCGTATGTAACGCGAACTTGCCGTAATCGTTTACGATCGTGTGCCCAGCGTTGGCTCCTCCCTGAAAGCGAACGATGATATCCGCTTCCTTTGCGAGCATATCGGTAATCTTTCCCTTACCTTCATCGCCCCAGTTTGCTCCCACTACTGCCTTTACCATTATAATATCCTCCTTATATGGCGTGTAAAAATTCTATTTCAAAGAAATTACGGTTCGCTGCCTGATTTCTGTACAGCTGCCGCAACTACTTTTTTTCAAACAAAAGATATGTCGCAAAAAGATAATATAACAAATCCTTTTCCCGTGCAATTTACGTCAACAGACGCACTTCTCAGCATGTGCGAAGTACTATTCAGAATAATTACTAAAATTCTACTTCTTTCAGATAATAATACGTCATCGTCGCTCTTGCAATCTCCCGCCCGGTATCATCCGTGATCATCACGTCATAAACACAGACATTCTTCCCAACTTTGATTTCAGAAGATTCCGCAAACAGCTTTTTGCTGCCGATGGCCGGCCGCAGATAATTGATATTGCCGGAAAGCGTGGTGACAAACCTGCCCCTGCTGGTCGCCGCCGCACCGCCAATCGTATCGGCGATGGTAAAAATCACACCGCCGTGAATGGAGCCGATGGGGTTGCCATGCTTCGGTGCAAGCGTAACCTCTCCTCTGGCATAACCCTCCCGGATCTCTGTCGTCTCAAAACCGATCTCCTTAATAAATCCTGTATTTCTGATCTCTTTTAATTTCTCAAAATCCATAGTTATGATATCATTTCCTTCCCACCTGTTGCTTACCGCTATCCGGTCTTATTTTTTCAGTATTCCAGCATTTTGATTTACCCTACATCGCCGTTCTGTTATTCCATGTTATCACTATCACCAATTTTCGGCTCAGGCAACGCACAAACAGATATCATGTCAGCGCCATTGCTGCCGGAACAGACAGCAGCTACACGTGAATCGCCTTTGTCGCCGTCACCGCCAGTGATCCCGGTCCGATATGACAGGAAACACTGAGAGACAGCGGATGCAGCACAATATCATGGTCCGGGAAAACCGCCTGCACTTCTTTCTTAAACTCCTCCGCCGGCTCCAGATCATGGGTATATGCCATCGCGATATGAATATTCTCCCCCGTCTCCGATCCAAAGCGGATCCTGCAGTCGTCCTGTATCTGCTTGATCATGATATTTTTCGCCTGCTTAACCGTTCTCGCTTTCGCAAATGCGTCCAGCTTCTCTCCCTGGATCTGAAGCACCGGTTTTAACTTCAAAAGAGTTCCCAGAGCTGCAGCAGCCGGTGTGATACGTCCGCCCTTTTTCAGATAAGAAAGGGTATCCAGCATGATATAGATGCTGGAATCCATCTTGTTTTCCATAAGAATGTCATGGATTTCCTGCCCGGACTTTCCGGCCTCTGCCAGCATCTTTGCGTCCAGTACAGACTGACGCTGCGTCACGGAAATTCTCTGGTTATCCACCACAAATACTTTCCCGTCGTAATCCCGGGCAAGCATCTGCGCGGTAGCACAGGTACTGGATAAGCCGCTGGACATCGGGATATGAATAATCTCATCATAGGCTGTGAGCAATCTGTCCCAGAGCTCTACAAAATCTCCCACTGTCGGAGCGGAGGTCTTGATATCCGCTCCTGCAGTCAGCTTCTCATAAAATTGCTCCTGCGTCAGGGTGATGTCCTCCAGGAACAATTCTTCGTTGATATAAAACGGCATCGGCATGACGTGGACACCGAGCTCTTTGCCCTCCATCTGTGTGATACCGCTGTTGCTGTCTGTGACGATTGCTACTCTGCTCATAGGAAACCTCCCTGTCTGTTTTGACCCATACGAAAGGTATTATACCATACTTGTTACATGAAAAAAAAGAAAAAAACCCGCCCGCGCAGGGTTGTTTCACGAACTTTTTATCCAAGACCAAACCCCATGACAAGACATT
>JAJBTR010000122.1 GCA_020860745.1 Lachnospiraceae bacterium
GTATTTTTACGGAGGAAAAAATGAGTTTTAATGAGAAAATCTGCGGAGTAGAGCCGTCAAAGTCAGTGACTTTACTGGCGAAGACGAAGGAACTGCAGAAAACAGACAGTGAGATTATCAACCTGACCGGCGGGGAACCGGATTTTCCGACGCCGCAGCCGATCTGCGATGAGGTGACGCGGCAGCTGGCGGCAGGATATACACACTATACAGACAGCAAGGGGAATGAGGATCTCCGCATCCGCATCGCGATTAAGCTGAATGAGGAGAATGACGCGCCCTACACGAAGGATCAGATTCTGATCACGCCGGGGGCAAAGCTGGCGGTTTATCTTGCCGTCCGTGCATTGCTCAATCCGGGGGATGAGGCGATCTGGCTGACGCCGGGATGGGTTTCTTATCCGTCGATCGTGGAGGTCAGCGGCGGCGTACCGGTGGCGGTTCATCTGAAATATGAGGAGAATTACCGGATTACGCAGGAGGCGCTGGAGGCGGCGGCCTCGGAGCGGACGAAGCTTCTGATTTTAAATTATCCGAACAATCCGACGGGACGCGTCCTCACGGATGCTGATATCGAGGCTGTCAGCGCTTTTCTGAGGAATCATCCGGAGGTTTATGTGCTCTCGGATGAGATTTATGAAAAAATTGTGTATGACGGCAGTGCGGTGGTCAGTATGGCGTCGTTCCCCGAGTTTTTTGACCGGGTGATCGTGGTGAACGGGTTCTCCAAGTGCAGCGCCATGACCGGCTGGCGGGTCGGTTATCTGGCCTGCAATTCTGACCTGTATCAGGTGGTGCTGAAGCTTTTCCAGCACTCCATGAGCTGCACCAGCGGGTTTTTGCAGAAAGCGGCGCTGGTGGCGCTGGACTGCGGGAAGGATACGGAGCGGATGCGGCAGGCATATGAACGACGGCGTGATTTACTGATGGAAGGCATCGCAAAGATTCCCGGCGTGGAGTTTCGTGCTCCGCAGGGAGCGTTTTATGCATGGGTGCGGTTTGACACGGCGAAAAGCAGTGCACAGCTGTGCGATGAGCTCCTGGAGCAGGCGAAGATCGCCGGCGTGCCAGGAGATGCTTACGGTGAGGAGGACGCGGTCTGCGTGCGGTTTTCCTTTGCGGCGTCGGAGGAGGACCTGCGGCGGATGCTGACGAACCTGGAAAAGTACGTGCGGTGCGGTCTGCAGAGAGAATAGATAGTACGCGCGGTGCGGTCTGCCAGGGTATTTTCCATGAATTTAAAATGAATTTTCACCTGCAATATTCACATTCTTAACATATTTTTATACTAGGATAATGAATTGGATGATTCAGAATAACTATGATTTTGATTTCTGAAATGAATTACGTAATAAAGAAAAAACGGAATGGAGGATAGCGATGGAGAAACTAAAAATACTTGTCGTGGACGATGAGAGCAGGATGCGCAAGCTGGTGCGGGACTTTCTGGTGAAGAAAGATTTCGACGTGATGGAAGCCTCCAACGGCGAGGAAGCGCTGGATGTTTTTTATGAGGAAAAAAATATCGCGCTGATCATCCTGGATGTGATGATGCCGAAAATGAACGGATGGGAGGTCTGCAAAGAGATTCGGGAAACCTCGAAAGTTCCGATCATCATGTTGACGGCGAAGAGCGATGAGAGCGATGAACTCATGGGCTTTGAACTGGGGGTGGATGAGTACGTATCGAAGCCGTTTTCTCCGAAAATCCTGGTGGCGCGCGTGGAAGCAATTCTGCGGCGGACCGGACAGGACACGCCGGAAGGACTGCTGGAGGTCGGCGGCATCTGCCTGGATAAAGCCGCCCATACGGTTACGCTGGACGGCAGGACGAATGTGGAGATGAGTTTTAAGGAGTTTGAACTGCTCAACTATTTTATGGAGAACGAGGGCATCGCTCTGTCCAGGGAAAAGATACTGAATCATGTGTGGAATTACGATTATTTCGGGGACGCGCGCACGATTGACACACATGTGAAAAAGCTGCGCAGCAAGCTCGGGGACAAAGGAGAATATATCAAGACCATCTGGGGTATCGGATATAAGTTTGAAGTATGAAAAAGAGGCGTTATCTTACTTTTCAGATTACAATTATCATCTGTGTGCTGGCGGCCGGGGCGATCCTGGTCTGCTGGCTCCTCAATTCCATTTTCCTGGAAAAATATTATGTCATGCAGAAAAAAGCGGATATGGTAGAGGGGTTTGAACTGATCTCTGATGCCAGCGGGGAGAATATGCTGGAATCGGATGAATTCGAGATTGTCTTTGACAATATCTGTGCCAACGGCAATATTTCCAGTCTGGTGATATCCGCGGACGGAAAAGTGATCCGTTCTTCCTCGGCGGACGACAGTCAGCTGAGGCAGGAGATGCTGCAGACGATCTGGTCTTCGAATCTGGAAGAGGTCATTCAGACAGGAGAAAACTATCAGCTGGTATCCACCACAGATTTCCGTCTGGGCTCGGAGTATCTGGTTCTGGTCGGCTCTCTGGAAAACGGAGAGATGATCATTATGCGGACTGCTCTGGAAAGTATTCGTGAGAGCGCGGATTTGTCAAACCGGCTGCTGCTGATGGTGGGATTGGTTATGATTGCAGTCAGCCTGCTGGTGGGGTCCTATATGGCGCGGCGTGTGACCCGGCCGATCGTCCAGCTCACGAATATTTCGCGGAAGATGGTGGATCTGAATTTTGAGGCGAAGTATGTCCACGGTGCATGGAAGAGGGATCCCGATCTGCGGTTTGGTTATCTTTTGCGTCAGCGCCGGGAATCGGGCAGGACGGACGAAGAACAGGTTGCGGGCAATGAGATTGATATTCTGGGCGATCACATGAACCGTCTTTCCGAGACGCTGGAGCGGACTATCAGCGAACTGAAAGCAGCAAATATCAATCTGCAGAAGGATATTGAGAAAAAAACACAGATTGATGAGATGCGGAAAGAATTTCTGTCCAATGTTTCCCACGAACTGAAAACGCCGCTGGCTCTGATCCAGGGATACGCGGAGGGACTGGAAGAGTGTATCAACGACGACCCGGAAAGCCGGGATTTTTACTGCGATGTCATCATCGACGAGACGGGCAAGATGAACCGGATGGTGAAAAAACTGTTTACCCTGAATCAGCTGGAGTTCGGCAATGACCAGGTGGTCATGGAGCGGTTTGACGTCACTGAGCTCATCAGCGGTGTGGCAAACGCTTCCCGGATTCTGATGGAAAAGCAGGGGATTTCCCTGGAGATGGAGAATCTTCCCACCGTTTATGTCTGGGGAGATGAGTTTAAGCTGGAGGAAGTTGTGACCAACTTCCTGAGCAACGCTATCAACCATTGCGAGGGGGAGAAGGTAATCCGGATTTCTTATGCGCTGACAGAGGAACAGTTGCGAGTCAGCGTGTTCAATACAGGAAAACCGATTCCGGAGGAGGATATCGACCAGATCTGGGATAAATTTTATAAGGTGGACAAGGCCCGCACCCGGGAGTACGGCGGCAGCGGGATCGGCCTGTCGATTGTGAAAGCCATCATGGACTCCCATGGACAGAAGTGTGGTGTGATCAACCGTGAGGACGGGGTGGAGTTCTGGATGGAGCTGTCGACGAAGTAAAAAGATGTGGTGTTCAAAAATATATGGGA
>JAJBTR010000219.1 GCA_020860745.1 Lachnospiraceae bacterium
TCCAGCGGCCTTCACAAAAGGCAGATCTCTCTGAAATATAATGTTCAAAAATTGAGTTTTTCCTAAAATTTAACGGGAGAGAAACCTCGCCCTTACACAGTATTTCCGGGGAGAAAACCGTACCGCAACGGGATTTCAGAGGAGCAAAACACGCAAAGCCAACGGCAGCAGGATTTCAGACAGCGGAAATCCGCAAAGTAAAGTATAGTAAAGTAAAGTAGAGTAAATTACATAAGAGAATTAAAGAGAACCGAAAAAGGAGGTTATCACATGTCACGAGGATATTATGCAAATTATTTTTCTCGGGAGAGGGCAAAACCACCTACGCAAGAGGAGCTGTGGCAAAGGCATACTGACTACCTGCGGAATCTGGCACAATCAGAATTTGGAGAGAGCTGTGTCAGACGCTTTAATGTTCCGGAGGTAGACGAGGCAGAGGAGGAGTTCAAGGTAGCTATTTCGGCAATCGAAGACCCGGAGCTCAAGAACACCATCGACATGGCGGCGGGGAGGATTTCAAGCGCATACCAGATTTTGGGATTCTGCGCCGGGAACTTTTCACAGGACAGCAGGGCAAGGGGATTTTAGGCTTTATTAGTGATAACCTTAGAACCGTTACAAATCACTGTGCTATAAGAAAAGCAGAGAAAATGTGTTCCTGTACAAATGAGTCGTTTGAAATGTTAAGAAATATACAAGAAATTGCATATGTCTTTGTTCAGTTGGTTCTGCTATTCTTTCAAAAAGAAGCACAGCGGTGCAAATTGTGTGAAACAGGATCCAGGCAAAGCTGATTGAAGAGATGCGCGTGGGTCAAATTTGCAAGTGAGTGAAACTGGGGATCGATGGGAAAAGAAACGGAGGCTTGAGCGATGAAATTATGGAAACGTGCCTTAGGGATAGGACTATGCGGTGCCTTGTCGGCATCTCTTCTGGCAGGATGTTCGGCAGATTTTGGAAGCTCCGACTCGGCGGACAGCGAAGCCGGCTCCTATGTGGAGACGGATTACGGTGTGCCTGCTCTGGAAGGCGATGCGGCAGATGAAGATAGCCGCGGCTATATGGAAGCGATGACATTTCTGCCGGAGGAAAATCTGGTTCGCGTGCTGATGTCCGATGACTCAGACCTGGGACACTCTGTTCTGGATTCCGCTGACGGCGGCCGGACCTGGACGGAGTCAGCGTTTGATATTTCGGCATTGGAATCCGTTGTCATAAAGTATGACGCTGCGGATGGGGATGAAAATAGCGGAAAATACGGTTATTTGAGCCAGGCTGCTTTTGACAGTGAGGGAGATCTGTTTTTTACATACGTTGCCTCCGAGTGGACCATGAGCGGGGATACGGAAATCGTCGACAGCACGACAAGCTATTATCTACTGACTGCGGACGGCGTGCTGACGGAGATTCACATGGAGATTCCCGATATTCCCAGTACGTCACATGAGGAATATATTGCGGAAGAAAGTTCGGAATCGGACGTAACGCCGGCAGATGAGGGAGCCGCCTTTTCCGATGCGGATGAGGTAGATTCTGAAACATCTGACGAGGGAAAAACAGAGGCAGATTCCGTCACATCTGATGAGGATGACGCAGAGACCGGTACTGACTCCTCTGATGAAGGTGAAACAGAGACCGGTACTGACTCTTCCGATGAAGGTGAAACAGAGATTGGTACTGACTCCTCCGATGAAGTTTCAGATGACGACTCCGTCACTATCAGCAGCGGAAGCGCGGAGGACGATGAGGAGGAATACAATGATATCAACAGCCTGTTGCTTCGGGATTCGGAAAACCTCTATGTGCAGGATCTCAATGGCTCCATCATACACATTTCTCTGAGTGACGGCTCGGTAGCGGGAATGATCAATGATTTTGACTGGATCAATTGGATGATGCTGAGCGGAGACCGTCTGCTGGTTTTCGCAACAGATTCTGTCTGTGAATATGACACCGGGACAGACAAGCAGACAGCAAAACATGAAGCTTTGTACGATATCTTTGACAGCAACAGCAGTTTTACTGCGGTTGGAAGCGTGGAGGACGATGCTGTTATTTATTATGCCTGCATGGACGGAATTTTTTCTTATGATCTGGATACAGATACCGCCGCGCAGGTGATGGACGGAAATGCTACTTCCTTAAACTCCGCAAACTGCGGGATGGACTATTTTATGGAAACGAATGACGGCAGCTTCCTGGTATGGCACACGGATTATCTGACGGATACGATGGAGTCCACCCTGTTGAATTTCAGCTATTCGGCGGATGCGGTGGCAGATTACACGGCGGAACTGACCATCTATGTGCTGGCAAATGACAATTACAGCCTGGATACGATGGTGTCTCTGTATAAAAAAGAACATCCGGATGTGAAAGTGACGATTGAGTACGGTTATTCGGACGATGACGCCGCCACGGCTTCCGACGCTCTCCGCACTTTAAATACGGAGATTATGGCAGGGAACGGGCCGGACCTGATTCTCCTGGATGGAATGGATGTGGATACCTATGTTGAAAACGGCCTGCTGCTGGATTTGAGTGAAACGGTGCAGCCCATGATTGACAGCGGGGCGTTATTCCCCAATATCGCAGGCACCTATACGGAGGACGATGGCGCGATTTACGCGGTGCCGCTGACTTTTTCCGTACCGGCTCTTGTGGGGGAAACGGAGATTGTCAATGAGATAAATTCCCTCTCGGATTACGCAGCGGCAGTGGAAGCCTATGCTGCCTCAGAGGAAAGTGCCGATATTCCGTTTATGGAATCCTATGATCTGATGGATCTGATCGGTACCATGATGTTTGTTAACGCGGGCACCTGGTTTGCGGAGGATGAAACGCTCGACGAAGAAAATCTGACAGAATATCTGACAGAGATGAAAAAGCTATACCGGGCGGTTTACGCCACGTTGCCGGAGGACGATCGGGAATATTATGACGAAGAAATTTCTTCTTATCTGGAAGATATGGGTGATACTTCATCTATTTCAGATTTCGGCTGGATCGATCCGGCCGGAGAGGTGATGAGCATTATGGTCGGAAGTTCGAAAATAGAGCTGGGCAACCTGTCATATGATAACGGACTGGAATATATCACCTCCGCACAGCGGGCCGGGGAGGACATTACCTGGAAGCTGATGCCCGGAACGATGGAAAATGTGTATGTTCCTTCCATGACAATAGGAATTAACAGTAAATCAGAGCAGCAGGAAGCGGCGGTTGTACTTCTTTCTTACCTCCTCAGTGACGACGGACAGGAGGATGCGCTGAATTATACGGACGGATATCCGGTAAACACCTCGGCCTTTGACGCAATGATGACGGATCCCAACCTGGATCAGGAAGGGTATGAACCGGGTACTTCAACGGCAAGTATGGGAATTGTTGAGGAGGATGGCAGGGAGACAGATCTGGATCTTTACTGGCCTTCGGATGAGCAGATTGAAGAGTTTAAAGGAATAATAAACGGGCTGGATACTCCGGCTTACACCAATGATACCGTTCTGACGACGATTCTGACGGATTGCTATGCGTGCGTTACCGGCGATGAGGTCAGCGTGGAGGACGCGATAGCGCAGGTGGTGCAGGATCTCAGTATTTATCTGGCGGAGTAAAAGG
>JAJBTR010000033.1 GCA_020860745.1 Lachnospiraceae bacterium
AACCCGGGACAACTTGATTAAAAGTCAAGTGCTCTACCAACTGAGCTACACACCCGTATACAATTAAAACTGGGCTAGCCGGATTCGAACCGGCGAGTGCAGGAGTCAAAGTCCTGTGCCTTACCGCTTGGCGATAGCCCATTACAACTATGCAGTAACATCATAGTTCAGACTTTTTCTACTGCAAACCAGTAAAGGTGGATAAAGGGATTCGAACCCTTGGCCTCCAGAGCCACAATCTGGCGCGCTAACCAACTGCGCTATACCCACCATATAAGTAAAACAATTCTCTAAAAGTTATTTGAAAAAGCTGATTGCTCCGCGCGATGCGCTTCCGCAATGCTTTTTTAAATATGCCCGAAGGGATTCGAACCCCCGACCCACGGCTTAGAAGGCCGTTGCTCTATCCAGCTGAGCTACGGACACATGTTTTATTTCTCTGGCGCTTTGCGAAAGAGAAAGCGGGTGATGGGAATCGAACCCACGTGTCCAGCTTGGAAGGCTGGTGTTCTACCATTGAACTACACCCGCATAATATTAATCTGAGTCGGGGTGACAGGATTCGAACCTGCGGCCTCCTGGTCCCAAACCAGGCGCTCTAGCCAAGCTGAGCCACACCCCGTTCGCCTCGCACACCCGCAACGCAAATAATATTATATGGCAAGATTGCACATCTGTCAACAGATTTTTTCTAATTTTTTTCGTATCTGGCGAAGCGCATTTCCTCTGTGACTTCTGGCGTTTTTTTCTTCCGGCGTCAGCTCAGCTGTAGAACAGTTCAGATCTTCCACGTAAAAAATCGGATCATATCCAAACCCGTTCTCCCCTGCCGGCCGCTCACCGATATAGCCTTCGATCGTGCCCCGGACTGCCATCGGCTCCTGCCCCGGAACCACCGCCGCAACGGCGCAGACAAAGCGCGCAGTCCGCTTCTCACGCGGCACTCCCTGCAGCCTGTCCAGCAGCATCTGGTTTTTGATATCATAGGAGGTATCCTCCCCCGCGTAACGGGAAGAATAAATCCCCGGCTCCTTATTCAGATAATCAATCTCCAGTCCGGAATCATCCGCAAGCACAATATCGTCGCAACAGGACGCAACCGCCTTTGCCTTGATCAGAGCATTTTCCTCAAAGGTCGTACCATCCTCCACAATGTCGATACTGATTCCCGCCTCTTTCATAGACAGAATCTCCCAGCCCAGATCTCCGAGAATCTGCCGGATCTCAATCATTTTATGTTCGTTTCCTGTGGCAAATATTATTCTTCTGCTCATTTAAATTCCCTCCGGCCGCTTTCTCCGCGGCGGCTTCGGTCCCAGGTACTGATACAGCGTCGTCCGCATCAAACCAATAAATATTTTTCGTTTCATATCCGCTGATTTCCCGATATAACGTTCTGCGTCTTCATAGGCGGAGATAAGATATTCGGACCAGCAGTCCAGCCGCCCGAAAGCTTCCCCAATCTCCCGATATAATTTCGGAAGCATGGATTTTTCCTCCAGACGCTCCCCATAAGGAGGATTAGTGATCACAAAGCCGTATTTCTTCGGATGGCTCAGCTGGGACACCGGCCGCTGCTGAAAATGAATCAATCCGTCCACACCGGTGCGCCCCGCATTATCCCGTGCTGCACGGATAATTTCCCCGTCAATGTCGTATCCCTGAATCTGGGGCTCCACAGACAGATCAATTCGCTCCCGTGCCTCCTGAAAAGCCTCCTCCCACTGCTTCGTTTCGATCAGGTTATTCCAGGTCTCGGCAAGGAACCGGCGATGCACACCGGGTGCCATATCAGCTGCTATCATGGCTGCCTCGATGGGAATCGTGCCGCTGCCGCAAAAAGGATCCACCAGGATGCGGTCTCCTTTCCAGGGCGTAAGCAGTATCATGGCCGCCGCCAGGGTCTCCGTAATCGGCGCTTTGCTGCTCAACACACGATACCCCCGCTTATGCAGGGACTCTCCGGAGGTATCCATCCCAATGGTCACCTCATCCTTATTTAAAAACACACGCAGCGGATAGGAGGAACCCGTCTCCTCAAACCAGGAAACATGGTAGTACCCTTTCAGCCGTTCTACAATCGCTTTTTTCACTATCGACTGAATATCCGACGGGCTGAACAGCTTACTCTTGACAGAAGACGCTTTCGTCACCCAGAATTTCGCGTCCCGGGGCAGATAATCCTCCCACGGAATCGCCTTAACCGCTTCAAAAAGCTCATCAAAGCTCTCCGCGTGAAAACCGCCCACCTTCCACAGGACTCTCTCTGTCGTTCTTAAATTGATATTGGCTCTGCAGACCGTCTCCGCATCCCCGGAAAAAGTCACCCTGCCATCCTCTGTTCTTACCACATCATAACCCAGATCATAGATTTCCCGTTTCAAAACAGCTTCCATGCCGAAATGGCAGGGTGAAATAAATTCATACAATTCCATATGGATTCCGCCTCTCCGCTCCAAAGTTCTTTCGTGCCCAGTGCCTCCATTTTATCTGTTCTTCTATCCGCTGTCAATCTCATAAATCATAATAACTACGCTGAACCAGGCTCGCGTAAGCGTCCATACCGCCCGCCAGAGAACAGATCCGGTAACCCTGCCTCAGATACTTTCTGCCCTCCTGTATACTCAGACTCCCATGCTGGCAGTAAAAAATGTGCATCCTTTGCTTATCTGTCTGACGCATAAAGCGCGGCAGCTGTTCCGGCGGGATATGAATTGCTCCCGAAATGTGGTAATTCTGATAATCCTCCTCACTGCGCAAATCTACCAGAATCGCGTCATTTTTTTTGACATATCTCCGGACATCCTCTGCACCGATCATACATAAATTCATACATTCTCCCTTTTTTTCGTTTTCCTGCTCTGCACTGTTAAAACAAGGTGCCGTTCTGCGACAGATATGCCTGGCGGGCACTTCACATGCGATCGGTTGTACCCACTGGTCATATCCGCAGAAAAACAGGCTGCTGCCGCAGCCTGTTCCTGTTTGCGCTTACTATCATAGTATGCTTTCTGTTTCATTTTGACCGGATAAAATCATCTTAGTTGCAATTCTTTCCGCAGTTGGATGCATTCGAAGCATTGGATGCGTTGGATGCGTTGGATGCATTCGATGCGTTAGACGCATTGGATGCGTTTTTTCCGCAGTCGGACGTTCTGTTCTGCGCCTTGTTCTGAGACTTATTCTGCGCTTTGTTGGAACCTGCCTCATTTGTGTAATCGTTGTCAGCCGAATAATTCTTTGCCATGATTTATTACCTCCTGTTTGTAATTTACACGGCTAGTATCTGCTGATTTTTTTAATTATTCAGATTTCATCCATTTTTGCATCAACAATTCCTGTTCAGTTTCTACTTACCCATTTCAGAGAACAGGATAAACACCGCCAGCACAATTCCGAGAATAATCAATGTACCATACCAGGTATTGAGTTTCAGCTTGCAAAAACGAACGTCCCAGCCCTCGCCCTCCTTAAACTCCGCATGAAAGCCATGTTCGGGATTCTGAATCTGTGCATTGATTTCCTCCGGCGTCATTATCCGCTCGGCTTTTTCCTCTACGGTAGCCTTTTCTTCTGCATTATCCTTTTCTTCCTGTTCCGGCAAAGCACCCATGCTGT
>JAJBTR010000366.1 GCA_020860745.1 Lachnospiraceae bacterium
GAAAAAGCAAATTAAATCAGTATCAGTCATCGGTGCAGTCGGCCATCTCGAAAGGTCCTCTGAGCGGGAGTACAAAAACGGCGGTTTGCAACTCGCTGCGAAAGGTGTCCGCTGCCATCAGCAATGAGAGCCGGTCCCTGCAGTCTATGTCGAATAATCTGGAGCAGATCATTTCCATTTACAGTGCTGCAGAGAAAAAGCTGGCCGGGGTGGAGATTGAAACAGGCGCGGCCGGGATCTCGGATGGGAGTGGGGCCGGGATGGCGGGAGAGGCAGCCGCATCGGCGGAAGAGGATGGTAATTTGTCCGAATTAAAGGGAAGCTTGCTCGGCGGATCGGTAACGGCGGCAGGGAGTCTTATGGGGATAGGATTATCCGGAACCGCGGAGGGGAATCTGATTGGCGGCTCTGTAAAGACGGAGTCTAAAATGAAGTATAAGCCGGAAGAAGGAGAAGTGACGGCGGAGAAAAGTGTCGCTGCGGAAGGTTATGTGGCACAGGGCAAACTGTCGGGCAGCTTCGGACTGGCAGGCGCTTCCGTGACCGGTACAATCGGCGCCGTCTCTGCAAAAGGTTCCGTGGGAGCTACTCTTTTTAAAGACGGAAAATTTTCCCCTGCTCTGACTGCAAAAGCAAAGGCGGAAGCCGCGGCAGTGAAAGGCGAAGTGGAGGGAACCATTGGAAGCGAAACAAATAATGCGCATGTAAAAGCCAGCGGAAAGCTTCTTGGAGCAACTGCGGAGGCAAGTGCTGCCGCAGGTAAGATCACTTATGAAAACAGCAGCGGCAAGACGGTGTCGGCCTATGGCGTTCAGGGGAAAGTGGGCGCGGAAGCTTATGTGGCGGAGGGAAAAGTATCGGGAGGATTCACGCTTTTTGGCATTGAAATCGACCTTGGCATATCGGGAAAGGCCGGAGGCGCGGGCGTATCCGCTTCCGGGCAGGTGACGACAGGCGGCACATCGGGATCCATCGGCGCCGGGCTGGGGCTGGGTCTCGGCCTGGAGATCAGTATTGACTGGAGCAATTTTTCCCTCTGGTAACAGGTCCGGATGACAGATAAAAAATATAAGCCAATAGCAATTACATGGCATTTGTGGTAGAATCAGACAGAGATATCGTATGATGGAGGTGGATTTTATGTATAAAGATATGTTGCCGATCGGTTCTGTAGTCCTGTTGAAAGGCGGGGATAAAAGAATCATGATCTGCGGACGTATACAGGCGAAAGACGGAGAAAATGCGATCTATGATTACTCGGCCTGCTATTATCCGGAAGGGATTATTGATGCGCCTTCCATGTTCTTTTTCAACAGAGACGCAATCGAGACGGTATATTTTATGGGATTTCAGGACAAAGAGGAGATGGACTTCCGTCACAACGTGCTGGATACATTAGGCGAGCTTGAGATCCGCAATGGGCAGATCCTGCCGAAGGAGAAAGGAACAGAGGATGATATTTGACGTGATACAGACAGGACGTGACTTGTTTGCCGCCCGTTTTATGTTCCGCAGAGAGGATGAGACGGTGGGGGAGGCTTTCCTCCAGGGGCAGCTGGGATCTATGGAAGCCTCCATTCGCGGAACGTATTATGATACAGAGTTTGCGATGAGTTTCGGCAAAAAATGTGACTGGAGGGCCGGTTTTCCGGCCCTATCTGCTATACGTGGACGGGATTGCATGCGGGTCGGTGTATCAGACGGCATATCAGGGAGGTTTCCTGAAAAAATTTGAATTTCATCAGATGCAGAAAAACGGACAGACATTTGACCTTTTCCCGATCGGCATGGGAAAGCAGGGAAATAAATCGCCGGTTTACTGCGGAAATACTCAGATATCTCTGATAGAAAAAGATTGTATTGTATATAACGACCTGCATGAATACCATGTTTTTGCGCTGGATCGGGAGGCAGGACTGATATCAGCGCTGTTTTGCATGTATATGTATGTGAATGCGGCGTACAAGCCGGGAGTGAAAGTGACGGAGTCAAAAGTGAATTCTGTGTCGGTCACTACAAATAAGCTGTTGAAAGAAAAGTATGACCCTGGATTTAAAAACAGGGTCAGTCCCAGGTAAGAAAGTATCAGCTTTATTGATTTTCCAGAAAAAAAGAATGAGATGTCTGAGGTCAGACGCGTAGTTTATGGTGAATCATTCTTTCAGTCCAAAGACAAGGCACAATAACAGGGCACATATTGAGAAAGTGTGCTTTTTCGTGTAAACTGAACTGGGAGTTTGTACGGGAGTATCTTAAAAATACATATATTGCAAGGAGAGAGTGCAAATGAGTAAGACATGCATATACTGCGGCAGTCCTTTGAAAGAAGGCGCAAAGTTCTGTATGCGCTGCGGCAAGGCAGTGGCAGCGGAACCGGCGCAGGATGATCACCGGAAAGACGGTGCGGTGAAGTCTCAGACAGCAGCTGCATCCTCGAAAGGATCGGAACAGAGTAAATCATACGCAGCTTCATCGGGGCAGGGAATTTCACAGGCAGGCGCATCCGGACAGGGAAGCAATTATGCGGCCTCGTCCGGACAGGGAAGCAATTATGCGGCTCCGTCACGGCAGGCAGCAAAGGCTTCGAACCGTCCGGCACAGGCAAAGGGCGGGCGTTCGTCGAAGGATTATTCCCAGAGGATGGGGTGGTATAAGTTCATCATCTATGTGCAGCTGTTTTTGTCGGCGGTGGTTAATGTCGCCACGGCAGTGATGTATATGGGAGGGCTTCATTACGGAGAAACGGAATACGCATCTCTTGTGTACGGTTTTTTCCCCGGAATGAAGACGCTGGATATGATGATGGGGATCGTCGCTCTTGCGCTGGCGGCTCTGTGCATTGTTGTGAGACAGGGGCTTAAGAATTTCCGGAAAAACGCTCCGCTTCTCTATTACTGTATCTGGATTATCAACATAGCTGTATCTATTGTATACATAGTGGGGGCTGCCCGTATAACGGGATACGAAGTGAGAGAATTGATGGATTCTTCTTCGATTTCATCCCTGTGCGTGGCGGTTGTTATGCTGGTTATCAATGTGATATACTTTAACAATCGCAAGTATATGTTTGACGGCTCCGGCGGTAAGGCAGGATCCAGACAGCAGGCATCGCAGCAGACGGCAGCGAACCAGTGGGAACAGGCGCCGCAACAGACGGCAACGAACCAGTGGGGTCAGACACAGGAGACAGCGTCAAGTCAGTGGGAGCAGCCGCAGCAGTCAGCTCCGGATCAGTGGGGGCAGGAATCACAGCAGCAAGCGGCAAATCCGTGGGAACAGACTTCGCAGTCGGTTGCTCAGCCGGATATTACGGAGACGCGGGCACAGTCATTTGATAAGAATGATGCTTATGACGACATGGATGCAACCTCCTATCTGGGCGACGACCTGGACGGAACTGTTGTGCTGAGCGGCTACCAGAAGCCGAATCCGGCGTATCTCATCCGGGAAAAGAACCAGGAAAGAATTGAGATTACCGGATATCCATTCTGTGTCGGAAAAAGCCGTCAGTCTGCAGATTATGCGATTACGGGTAACCCGGCGATCAGCCGTCAGCACGCAAGATTCCTCCTGGAAGGGGGACAGTATATGAT
>JAJBTR010000053.1 GCA_020860745.1 Lachnospiraceae bacterium
GGCCGGAGTCGAATATGTTGTTTATGACGGTGTTCAGCCTAATCCCACTATTCCTAATATAGAGGCGGCTCGTGAAATGTATATTCAAAACGGCTGCGAGGGATTTATAGCTTTCGGCGGCGGCTCGTCAATGGACTGTGCCAAGGTTGCAGCTGCAAGAGTTGTAAAGCCAAATCAAACTGTTCGCCAAATGAGGGGATACCTTAAAGTGCTTAAGAAGCTTCCGCCTTTCTTTGCTGTTCCCACAACAGCCGGAACGGGCTCTGAAACCACTGTTGCCGCTGTTGTTACCGATCCCGATACACACGAGAAAAATGCTGTTAATGATATCTGTCTTCGTCCGAAATATGCAGTGCTTGACCCTGAATTAACCGTAGGTTTGCCGCCGCATATTACATCTACAACAGGTATGGATGCATTGACTCACGCGGTGGAGGCATATATCGGCAGAAGCAATACCAAGCAAACCAGAGAACAGGCTGAAAAAGCCACAAAGCTTATCTTTGATAATATTGAAGAGGCTTATAAAAACGGAAAGGATTATGAGGCCAGGGCAAATATGCTTAAAGGCTCATATTGGGCGGGCTGTGCATTTACACGCGCCTATGTAGGCTATGTTCATGCCATTGCTCATAATTTGGGCGGCTTGTACGGCACACCCCACGGGCTTGCCAATGCGGTAATTCTTCCGTATGTTCTTGAATGGTACGGTGATTGTATATATCCTCAGTTGTCAAAGCTGGCGGATATTGTAGGCATTAAAGGTACGGGAGAAATTGATAAAGCAACTAAATTTATAGAGGCGATTAAAAAGCTTAATGCCGATATGGATATTCCGTCAAAATTTGATATGATTAAAGAGGAAGATTTGCCTGTTCTTATAAAGCGTGCGCTAAAGGAAGGAAATCCGGGATATCCCGTTCCGCGTATAATGAATTACAGCGATATGGAAAGTGTTATAAGAAAATTTATGGCATAATACCATAATTATCATATTGATAAAAGCGCTCTGAACTTTTAGGGCGCTTTAATTTTCTATAATTAAAAAATTACTTTTTAAGCATTAAGACTAAAAGTTGAACCGCTCCGGATTGTGCAGATGTACAATCCGGAGCGGTTTTCTGTATTGAAAAGGGGATTAAATAATTGATGGCTTTTTTACATAATTTTAATTGATTTGTTCATTTTAGCATTAGTATTTTAGCATTAGTAATGATTACATATTCTCTCGCAAAATTTGTCATTACTAATTTCACCTTAAAATTTCTTCTTTCTTGACTTTTTACTACCTGACTTTGGCTTCATACACCAGAACACCACATTCATCAAAATGACAATTAGCAGGACAACGGCCATAGATACCCAAAATCCTATATTCAAACCAAGCCATTCAGTAGTTCCAAAAAGGCTCACCGAAAGTTCTTTCCAGGTCATATTGTTTCACCTCCTTAGAGTAACTCGCCGTAGTGACGGACATAGGCTTTTTTCAAACTGGTTGCCAGCACCATATACAGTAGAATGCAGGAAATCAGATAGGCAAAATAGGCTGCCGGCAAAGCAACAAAGCCTAACATTGCTCCAAAGCCTGTAAATGGAATAATTGTCAAAACCGTAATTCCCGCCATCGTGAGCAGCGTTACCGGAGCGGATGCATGACTTTGTATAAAGGGCAGCTTTGGTGTGCGAATCATGTGGATAACCAGTGTCTGGCTCCACATGGATTCTACGAACCAGCCGGCCTGGAACATACCAATATATTGAGCCTGGATTGTTGCTAGTTCCGCGCCGCTGTAATGGGCGGCCAAATCGTTGAACAAAACCCCGTTTGATACAAATATAGGACAGAATACAAAGTACATGAAAATGTAAGTTGTAAAATCAAAAATGGAGCTGGTCGGCCCAATCCATATCATAAAGCTGCCCACACTGGATGCATCCAATTTACGAGGCTTGGCAATGAATTCTTCATCAACATTGTCCCAAGTGATGGCGGTACAGGACAAGTCGTAGATCAGATTCAAGAAAATTAGATGCACGCTCATCATAGGCAGGAAAGGTAAGAGTGCAGAAGCAGCAAGTACCGAAAACATGTTGCCAAAATTGGAGGATGCGGTCATCTTGATATATTTGATCATATTGGCATAGGTCTTGCGCCCCTCAATGATCCCCTGCTCCAAAACCATCAGATCTTTTTCCAGCAGGATGATATCTGCTGATTCCTTTGCCACATCAACAGCGGTATCCACTGATATACCAATATCCGAAGCTTTCATAGCGGCAGCGTCATTGATACCGTCTCCCATGAAGCCAACGGTATGCCCGTTTTCCCGCAGGACAGATACCACACGGGCTTTCTGATCAGGAGTCAGCTTGGCAAATACATCGGTTGATTCTGCTGCCTTAGCCAATTCAACGTCGCTCATGCTTTCCAGATCGGAGCCAAGAAGCATGTTGCGTACTTTCATCCCAACCTGTTTGCAAATGGTGCGGGTCACCTTGTCATTATCGCCGGTGAGAATTTTGGTGGTAACACCATGCTCTTTCAAAACCCTAATAGCCTCTGCCGTTGACTCTTTCGGGGGATCAAGGAACGCTAAATACCCAATTAAAACCATATCGCATTCGTCTTTTACTCCGAAAGCGCCAACAGGGGAAGGATTGCTCTTTTGAGCAATGGCAAGAACGCGGAACCCCTTGTCATTAAGATTATCTACTGTCTCAAGAATCCTGCTGCGAATCGAATCGGTAAGCTTCTGCACACTGCCGTCGTATTCCGCAAACGAACAGATGGATAGCATTTCTTCCACAGCCCCTTTAGTTTGCCGGTTTTATCTTGCACTACCGTGCTTAAACGCCGGCGAGTGAAGTCAAAGGGAATTTCATCGACTTTTATATAGTTTTCCGACAGATCGAGCAGGCGGGAATCCTCCGCTTCTTCTTCCTCTGTCTTATGAATGATTGCCAAATCCATAAGATTTTTGTAGCCGGTCTGAAAATAGCTGTTGAGGTATGCATGGCGCAGGACCCGCGTATCGTCTTCGCCGTTTACATTCAGGTGATATTCCAAAACTACTCGATCTTGAGTCAGCGTTCCGGTCTTATCTGTGCAGAGGATGTCTATAGCGCCGAAGTTTTGTATGGAATTCAGATTCTTGACAATGGTCTGCTTTTTACTCATGGAAACGGCGCCCTTGGCAAGGCAGGTCGTTACAATCATAGGCAGCATTTCCGGCGTTAATCCAACGGCTATCGAGATGCCGAAGAGGAAAGCTTCCAGCCAGTCACCCTTGGTAATTCCGTTGATAAAAAACACCAGCGGAACCATGACTAACATAAAGCGAATCAGTACCCATGAAACGGCATTGACACCCTTGGTAAAGCTTGTTTCCACTGCCTCACCTGCGACTGCGCAGGCCATAGATCCAAACAGCGTATTGTCGCCGACGCAAACCGCAACGGCAGTGGCGCTGCCGGAAATGACATTGCTGCCCATGAAAGCGATATTTGTATAGTCTGTCACGCTCTCTTTTTGCACGGGTGAATATACAATGTAAGTGCAACAGTCAAAAAGACGAAAAAGAATGACTCA
>JAJBTR010000056.1 GCA_020860745.1 Lachnospiraceae bacterium
AAATTTCTGCAAAATTCTACGTAGTTATAGTCTTTATCGGAACGGCACAGCACTGCAAAATCAACGGAATCAAACAGGCGGGCGCTGCCTATCCCGGCATAAGACAGGTTCTGAATCGCACGGTAAAACAGATCCGATACCGTCGCCGCATCATTCCCGTATACGCCGCACCCGAAAGCACCCAGGATTAAATGGCGGTAGCCATGCGATGCCGCGACCAGGAGCATGCCCTGGATCCGCTGATAGAGCATCATCTCATATTCCTGCCGTGACATTCCCTCAAAGCTCAGGCGCACCATCGGAGCCGCACAGCTTATGACAGATATCCGGAACGGATCCGGGAGTAATTCGGCTGAGGAATCCTTTATCACTTCCACATATGGGGAGAGTATTACGGCGTCAGACCCCATGCGTGTTTTCCGTGCGTTATTGTAATCGTAATATCTTTTTGCTCCTTCACTCTCAAGGGACAGAAGCAGTGACGACCTTCGGCAGAGGTCTTCCTCCTGTGCGCTGGCTCCCTGCCGCGTCCGGCCGCCGGGCTGTGTGGCGCTCGCAAGGTTCAGGACAAGGATTTCCGGATTTGAAGTACCGCTTCGCCTCAGGTTTTGATATTTCCTTTGGGCAAGGGCAAGGGCGTCTGTGTTTTCGCAGCCAAACAGGCAGCGGCCGCCATCCAATGCCCCCAATCCCTGTGCCTCCGTCCGCAATGCCGCGATCTCATCCGGCAGGAATACCCGCACTTCCCACATTTGGCCGGGTGTAAAATGCAGGCATACTTCCCTGGCATCTGCGGTGTAACACCCTTTTTCCAATATTTCCAGAGTATCCTCCAGTATCTGAACATTTTTTTGCCTGCGCATTTCTTTCTGCCGCTTCTTTTCCTGAATTTCTTCTTCTGAGAGCCCCAGATACTCTGCCTCCTCCATCTGAGCTGCCAGCTTTTTTAAACGCATCATATCCGATAATTCCCGCTCTGTCATTTGCTCAGTCATTTTTCTCCCGCCTTTCCTTAAGCTTCCGGAATACGTCGTCGCTTTCCTCCCGGATATTCAAAACGGCAACCTGGTCAAATCCGGTGCGTCCCGGATTAATCTGGACAACGATAGCATCGTCCTTCCGGTAATTCCAGTAGACGCCACCGTAATTGCCGTGGGTTCCGATCGTCAGGATCAGATCAGCTTTTGAAATCCATTCCCTGGCTTTATTGACATCCTCATCCCAGAGCCCGATATGACTGTAAAGCGGCCATGGCAGAATCGTTCCCCCGCACGCTTCGCAGAGAGGCAGTTCGTCCTGTTTCCAGATTTCATAGCCGTCGTAATGCCGGCCGCACTGGGAACAGCAGTTGACCTGTACGCTTCCCTGGATCTCCGCAACATTTTTTGACCCCGCGAGTGTATGCATACAGTCCACATTTGTAGTGATGATTCCAATGAGCTTTCCCTCATTTTCCAAATCTGCCAAAGCATAGTGGGCAAAGCTCGGCTGATAAGAAAACATGTTATCCAGATATGTAGGCAAAAAAGAATTATAATTGTCCCCATATCCGGGTGTAACGCCGGCGCGGCGGTTGGAGCGGGCCATCTGCCAATATGTCATACCTCCCCCGGCAACGGAAATGCCGGCACCCGTAATCGCTACGATACGGTTGCTTTGATCGATGTAATCGGATAGCTGTTGTATTTGATCCATACCATGGTTTTCATGAAATATGCGCATTCATGCACTCCTTTATTTGTCTAAAACCGCGTTCAGAGCTTCAGCGGCAGTTGTCCGGATATTCAGGTCAGCAATGGCATCAAACTCCGTCGGCGACGGATTGATCTGCACCAGCTTTGCCCCTGGTTTCATCCGGCTAAGGTACTCATCACTGCGAAAACCGGTGGTGCCGATCACAAGGATCAGATCCGCTTCGGATATCATGTCGGCAGCTTTTCTCATGCTTTCTTTGGAAACGCTGTCGCGGATTCCGGCATCCATATAAAAGCCTGTCGGCATCAGCGGGGCACCGCAGATTTCGCAGCGGGGCATATGGCCCTGATTCCACACCTGATAATCAAAGGAACGGTTTCCACAGTCAATACAGATATTGTCACGGAAACTCCCCTGAAATTCTAGCACATTCTTCGAGCCGGCAATGGTATGCAGGCAATCCAGGTTCTGCGTCACGATACCGTAGATTTTTCCATCCCGCTCCAGTTCCGCCAGCTGTTTGTGTACAGTGCTCGGTCCTTTCACAAAGGTGGCATCCAGAAAAGCATCCTTCATGACTTCATAAAACTTTTCCGGGTTTTTACGGACAAATGAGGCGGAGAAAACCCGCCGGGCATTCATCATCCCCACGCTCTGCTTCAGCCTGCGCATCCCGTAAAGATAGGAAATCCCGGCACCGGTGACGGCAACCGTTTTTTTACTCTGATCCACATACTTTTTTAAGCGGCTGAATTCATCAGTCATGACTTATCTCCTCCAAGCCATTTTCTGACCGTATCCTCGTTGAACTTATTCAGGCGAAGCCCGGAATGAACTGTCGCACCCTCGCAGGATTTTTTCAACAATTCCACTGCCGTATCCGGTCCGCTTGTCCCGGAGGTACAGAAGGGGTAGATCTCTTTCCCGGCAAGGTCATATTGCGACAAAAAGGACAGAACCAGCTGAGGACATTTGCTGTACCAGATCGGGAAACCGAGCAGAATACGGTCGTAAGAATCAAAATCCTCTACGGTATTTACAACCTTCGGCAGTTCATTTTCGGAAAATTCTTTCCTTGCCATACGCAGGGCAGTGAAATAATTCCCATAGTTCTTCTCACCTGTGATTTCAAACAGATCTCCGTTTGTAAGCATCTGAAGCTTTCCGGCCGCTTTCGCAGTCACACCGCCTCTCGAATAATAAGCAATCAGTGTTTTCATTTCAGCCTCCTTTTTGTTTAATCAGACAGTTCTTTTTTCCCGCAGAACAGTTTCCATAGTTTAAAAGCAGCAAGACAAATTGACAGGATTCCCAGCGCACAGCACAAATACGTCAGCGGTGAATGTTTCTTACACATAATGTTTCTCCTTGATGGATACTGCAGCGAATTCAATCAGATGTAGTTGGTGTCAAGTGAAACAGACAGCTCCCTCGGCTGAGCATCGCCGCTGAGGCTGTAGCCGATTGCTGCCGCAGAAACAGGCTTAAATCCTTCCGGAATGCCCATTTTTTTACACATCTCCTTATTTCTGGAAAGAGCCTGCACGGCGCCCCAGAGGTAAATGTTATCTACCCCGGCATCTGTCGCGGCAATCAACATATTCTCAATCACACATGCCGCATTTGCCAGTTCAATCCCCGGTGCCATCTGTTCTTCGGAAGCAGAGACAAAGATAGCAGTAGGTGCACCATAAAAGAAATCCCGTTCTTCAATCTTCATGGCTGCTACAGTTGAACGGTTGATTTCATCAAGAATTTCCCTGTTGCGGCAAACTGTCAGGTGGAGAGACTCCCTGTGGTTGCCGCCGACCGGTGCCGGGCAGCCTGCGTGTGCAAGCATCTCGGCACCGCCACTGGAGACCGGTTTATTGGGATTATA
>JAJBTR010000046.1 GCA_020860745.1 Lachnospiraceae bacterium
CTAATTACTGATGCTTACAATCGAGAGTTTTCATAACATGACGTTTTTTGTATCATGTTAATGAGCAGCTCTCTTGTCCACTTATAGATTGACTTACTTGTCACTCATTTGCCAAGATAGCTGTCACTTGTTTCTATGTTTTTGGGGTGGAATAATCCACCCCTTATTACCGGCAAGTGTAAAAGTCAGTTTATGTACTCGGTTTTAAATGAATTCTTCTTGCTTGCACGTTAAATCTGTGCGGAGCTTTTTTAGTCGAACGGAAGCTCATCATCAAATTCATCGAATCTTTTCATGTCTCCTGAACTTTCAAAAACTTCAGAACCGGTATTTACGGTTTGGGCATTCTGGCTGGACATATCCACATCGAAAGGGTCCCAGGAACCGCTCTGTACATGGAAGCCTTGCAGTTCCACACTGCATGCTTCAAGATGCTCCTCCAGGTCATCCATTTCAGATTGTATCTCTTCCATAGAATTCCGAATCTCTTCGTACATCAGCTCGAATGAGAGCAGTACTCCGGACAGTTCATCACGCAAATCTGCATATTTAAACAGCAGCCCCAAGACTGAATCATGCAGGGCCTTCCGACATTCTTTTTCAGTCTGCATCATACACCGCCCCCATTCTGACAGCTGACATGGTATATACTGTGGTATCTATCGAAGATGGCATGTATTTTCTGACATTCAGGTGACAGCGGGATAAGTTTACCCTTGCTCGTTCCAGACTTTCCTGTACTGTTTCCATTGCGTCTGCGATTTCAGTGTGTAAAATATCCAGTTCCTGCAGCGCATCTTCAAGTTCATCAATGCCTTCTGCGTATTCCTCGATCATCTCTGACATTATCTTGCCCATTTGTTTTGAATCCATGTTCGTCATCAGACATCACCTCCCAGCATCTCATGGTCAATAACATACTGTACTGCGTGTTCATCAATCAGACGTTTTCCCTGCTGGCAGCCATACATCAGGCATTTTTCGCAGATACGGTTGATCCGGCGTTCGATACCTGTGGATTCCTTATAGATTGCATCATAGGCTTTGTCTGTGAATATTTCCTGCTTTCCACCTGCATACTTCAGATGGGCCATTACATAACGCTCTGTTTCTGCCCTGTCCAGGTGGGGAAGGATGCAGTTCAGGTCAATCCTCTGTCGGACTGCCGCATAGCGCTTCAGCCGGAGTTTATCCCACAATTCTGACTGTCCGGCCAGGACAAGCGACAAAGGGCTTACGGAATCAAATTTAAAATTCAGGAGGAACCGGAATTCTTCTATTGTTTCTTTCTCAAGCAGATGGGCTTCGTCCAGGATGCATACAACCTTTTTCTTCTGGACACCACGGAGCACTTCAACTTCTTTCTGCAGCTGTCTTTTCGCTTCCCCGCGGTAATATTTCGCCTCCAGACCGAGCTGTTCGAGCATCCCCTTATAAAGCCCCCTGGGTGTCAGCTTTGAATCTGATACGTAAAGAACTATGTAATCGTCTTTCGGGAGTGACTCGGAAAAACGACGCATAAGCGTAGATTTTCCACATCCTGAATCAGCTGTGACAACAATAAATAGCTGGCGGTCCGCCCCGTAAGTAAGGCGTCCAAGTGCGTCTGCCATTGCCGGCGATTCGTAAAGCTCATTTACTGGCACATCCCTGACAAACGGGAGGTGTTCCATTTCATAAAAAGTTTCATACATGGTCGCCACCGTCTTTCCTGTATGCCCCAAAAGAGATCGCATTCGCGTAATGCTCCCGGCTCTGCTCGTGCTTTTTCTCGAGTGCTGCAAGGAACCGGGAGGACTCCACTTCTGCTTCCTGCATTGAAGCCGGAATAGCCGGTTTCTTAGAACAGTAAGCCCCAATCTTTACGGGCTCTGCCGTAAACGGCTCCATTCCGGCGTAACTGACCGTGATGGTTTCCGGTGATGCCGGGTCATAAGAAATTTCCACTTTACATCCAATCAGCGACGGCTTTGTTTCGTATTTTTTACCTTTAAAACTGATGCAGGCCCCCTTATCTACAAGGCGCTCTTCATGGTGCAGAAATGCCTCCGCAACCACAGACGCATCAAGAAATGTCAGCGGCCTCGTATCCCGGTTCCATTCCTGCTGCGGTGAAATCCCTTTTTCAGGCACCGGGTTCCCGGTGCTTTCATAATACTCACGGATGCCGTCATGGGGCTTGTTATGGTAGTATTCTTCCAGGTAGATTTCCCAGTAACGGTTCAACTCATCCAGTGTCCGGATTTTGTGTGCCTTTGCTTCCGCAGTAAATCCGTCTACGACCTGATGATATTTTTCAATTTTTCCTTTTGCAGCCCCATTTCTTACAGGCGCATACTTTACGTTTATCCCAAGCTTCGACAAGGATAATTTTAACTGCTTCGAAATATACTGGCTTCCGTGATCGCAATACCCTGAATCAAATTTTCCATGCTTGAGGATCGCTTTGCGGAATGTGTCCTCCACGACAGTTTCTTCCTGGTTATCGTAAAACTGCGCCTGCAGGATATACCGGGAGTGGTCATCCATGACCGATGACAGGTAAGTTTGTACCATTGCGCCCTTTTTCCCGATCGGGAGTTTCGGCCCGTATTTGATGTCTGCCTGCACAAGCATCATCCGGTTCGGCTTACAAAAGCGCTTCGAAGAACTCTTCCTCGCGTCCTTGTACATCTGCATCTGGCGTTCACCGAACCCGGCCTTATAAAGGTACCTCTGCATGGTGGAACGCTTCAGCCTTCCAGGTTCCACACGTCCTTCCAGTTCCAGGATGTAGATGATCTGTGACACAGAACGTTCTGGCACTTCCCGCTTAAGCTGGATTGCTTCCGCTACAAGTTCATCAAAGTTATCCGGGAGCTTCTGTGAACGCCTCTGTGCCCGGTTTTTCGGCCTCAGGCCTGAGAATCCGCTTTCCCTGTAGTATGATTCATACCGACGCAGGCTCCTGACAGAGATATCATTCCGGCTTGAAAGTTCCTTTCTCAGGGCGATCAGCTTTGCATCATCAAGGCTTTCGTCCAACAATGGGGAAATAAGCTTAAAGCGTTCCAGGGCAGTTTCATCCTGCCAGTTGCTGGTTTCTTTTGTTTCCAAAGTCTGTTCCCTCCTTCTTTTGGTTGATAGGAACAGATTAACACATCCCCCGGAGGACAACAAAACAAAGTCAGTGCAGAAACCGGCTCTCAGCCAGGTACCAAAAACCCGCCTGAGTTGTATATAAACCTGAGGACTGTTTCGAGCCATGCAGGGGAGCTGTTGCGCAGTTGTTTGAACAGGGAAATGTCAGACTTCAGGAATTCTTCACTAAAGCCCAGAATACGGTGCCCGGTTGATTTCAGATAGCCATTGATCCTAAGTTCATTTGCCATTAACCAGTGATGCCATCTTTGCATTGTCACTTCACATGGATAATCAGCGGAATCTTCATCCTCTGGCCGGATAACATCATCCAACACACCAGATACAACTTCAGCTGCATACTGTTTATAGGGAGCAGCGATATCCGTGAGCATACGGTGAATCTTACCACATTTATCACATTCACCCCGGGGAATAATGTAAGTCTCT
>JAJBTR010000333.1 GCA_020860745.1 Lachnospiraceae bacterium
TATCGGAAATAAACCGACGGTCGGGGGCGGATACCCTACAGGGGTGGAGACTTATATCTTTGACTTTGACCGGAATATCTATGATCAGGAGATTCGTGTCTCCTTCCTCTCATTTCTTCGGCCGGAGCGGAAGTTTTCTTCGGTGGAGGAGTTGAAGGCTCAGATTGATCGGGATCGCCGGAAGGCGCTCAGATACGGACGAAATCATCAGGAGCGCGAGAACCGTTCGCGGAAAGAGGGAAAAATTACGGAAATTATGGCTGAAAAATAATAAAATAACACTAAAATAATACAGATATTACGGCTGAAAATAATGGTTTACAAGCAAATTTGTTTGTGCTATAGTAGTTCAATGTGAGCAATTAGCCCGTACTCAGTGTCTGGACTCTCCGACCTGACACTTAGTAGCTCAAAAAAACCGGGCGATATTAAAATAAAGGAGGAAATCACCATGATTTCAAAGGAAAAGAAAGCAGCCATCATCGAGGAGTATGGCAGAAAGCCGGGCGACACGGGTTCACCGGAGGTACAGATCGCAATTTTAACAGCAAGAATCAAAGAGCTCACCGAGCATCTGAAGGTACATCCGAAGGATAAGCATTCCAGACGCGGCATGTACAAGATGGTCGGTCAGAGAAGAGGACTCCTTGACTATCTGAAGAAGAACGATCTCGAAGGATATCGTGAACTGATCGCTAAGTTAGGTATCAGAAGATAGTACGAGGAGAAAAGTATGAAGAAGACATTTTCAATGGAGCTTGGCGGCAGAACGCTGCGTATTGACACAGGACGTGTCGCTGCCCAGGCAAACGGAGCGGTGCTGATGCATTACGGCGATACCGTTGTGCTGTCCACCGCGACGGCGTCAGATAAGCCCCGGGAGGGGATAGATTTCTTCCCCCTGAGCGTGGATTTTGAGGAAAAAATGTATGCTGCGGGCAAGATCCCGGGCGGGTTCAACAAGAGAGAGGGAAAGCCCTCTGAGAATGCGATTCTGACCGCCAGAGTGATTGACCGCCCGATGCGTCCGCTGTTTCCGAAAGATTATCGCAATGACGTCACCTTAAACAATCTGGTTTTAAGCGTAGATCCTGAGTGCAGACCGGAGATTCTGGCGATGCTCGGTTCCGCGATTGCCACCTGCATCTCGGACATTCCGTTTGCGGGTCCCTATGCGATGACACAGATTGGTATGAAGGACGGAGAGTTTATTGTGAATCCTTCTCAGAAAGACTGGGATGAGGGAGATCTCCAGCTCACCGTTGCGTCGACGATGGAAAAGGTCATCATGATCGAGGCGGGCGCCAACGAGATCAAAGAGGACAGGATGATTGAGGCCATCTATATGGCGCATGACATCAACCTGAAGATCAATGATTTTATCAATGAGATCGTAGCGGAAGTCGGCAAGGAGAAGCACACCTATACAAGCTGTGCGATTCCGGATGAGATGTTCGCCGCGATCAGAGAGATTGTTCCCCCCGAAGCGATGGAGGAAGCGGTATTCACTGATGAAAAGCAGAAGCGCGAGGAGAATATCCGGGAAATCACTGCGAAGCTGGAAGAGGCATTTGCTGACAAGGAGGAATGGCTTGAGGTGCTGGGCGAGGCAGTCTACCAGTATCAGAAAAAGACAGTCCGCAAGATGATCCTGAGAGATCACAAGCGCCCGGACGGCCGTGAGATCACGCAGATCCGCCCGCTGGCGGCGGAGATTGATCTGATCCCCCGCGTCCATGGTTCCGCTATGTTTACCCGCGGTCAGACACAGATCTGCACGATCACAACGCTTGCGCCGTTGTCCGAGATGCAGAGAGTAGACGGTCTGGATGAGAATATCACCAACAAGCGCTATATGCACCACTACAATTTCCCGTCCTACTCTGTGGGTGAGACAAAGCCCTCCAGAGGACCGGGACGCCGTGAGATCGGCCACGGTGCATTGGCGGAGAAGGCTCTGGTGCCGGTGCTTCCGAGTGAGGAAGAATTCCCCTATGCGATCCGTACCGTATCTGAGACCTTTGAGTCCAACGGTTCCACTTCCCAGGCAAGTATCTGTGCGTCCACCATGTCGCTGATGGCGGCCGGTGTGCCGATCAAAAAACCGGTGGCAGGCATCTCCTGCGGACTGGTGACCGGCGAGACCGATGATGATTACATCGTTCTTACGGATATCCAGGGACTGGAAGACTTTTTCGGCGACATGGACTTCAAGGTTGCCGGAACGCGCGACGGCATCACCGCGATCCAGATGGATATCAAGATTCATGGTCTGACCAGACCGATCGTGGAGGAGGCGATTGCCAGAACGAGAGAGGCGCGGATGTATATCCTTGACGAGGTTATGGCAAAAGCCATCGCTGAGCCGCGTCCGACGGTCGGCCCGTATGCGCCGAAGATCATCTCCATGCAGATCGACCCGCAGAAGATTGGCGATGTGGTCGGCCAGAGAGGCAAGACCATCAACGCGATCATCGAGGAGACCGGCGTGAAGATCGACATCAACGACGACGGCAACGTATCCATCTGCGGTACCGACCCTGAGATGATGGAGAAAGCCCGTCATTATGTGGAGGTTATCGTCACGGACTTTGAGGCCGGACAGGTTTTCACCGGCAAGGTGGTCAGCATTAAGGAATTTGGCGCGTTCATCGAGTTCGCTCCCGGAAAAGAGGGAATGGTTCACATTTCCAAGATTTCCAGGCAGCGCATCAACCGCGTGGAAGATGTCCTGACTCTGGGCGATAAGGTCACAGTCGTCTGCCTCGGTAAGGACAGGATGGGGCGGATCAGCTTCAGCATGAAAGACGTTAAGAATAAGAAATAAATGTGATTCCATGCGGCAGGGGTTAGCCCTCGGGAAAAAATACAGGGACGCCCATTAAGCGGAACGAAAAAAGCGGCCATACCGGAGCGAGAATGCTCTTGTACGGTCGTTTTTTTGTGGAATCTCGTTGTTTCGGAATTTATGTGCAGTATGAACTATGAACTCATAGTGGGTAAGGAAGCAAGGCAAAATCATAAATTGCAGTTGAGTGTCAGATATAATTAATCCGGCGCTCTTTTTTTGTTGAATCAAGAGATACTTGCTGACCGTTGCCTCCCTCTTCGACAGTGGTTGGCTCGTGGCCTGTCAGCAGACACGAGCGACTATTGAGAAATGAGGTAATGAAATGGAAGTTTACGGCTATGTGCGTGTCAGCACTAAGGAACAGAATGAGGACAGGCAGATGATTGCCATGCGTGAACAGCAGGTTCCGGAGAAAAATATCCTGTTGGACAAGCAGAGCGGAAAAGACTTTGACCGTCCGATGTATCAGCGTATGCTGAAAAAAAATAAAACCGGGCGACTTGCTCTACATAAAGAGCATCGACCGGTTGGGACGCAATTATGAGGAAATTCAGGAGCAGTGGCGTATTCTTACAAAGGAGAAGGGCATCGACATCTGTGTGATTGATATGCCGCTGCTTGACACCCGACGCGGAAAAGACCTTGTGGGTACGTTCGTTTCGGACATTGTCCTGCAGGTGCTCTCTTTTGTG
>JAJBTR010000030.1 GCA_020860745.1 Lachnospiraceae bacterium
CTGTGGTGCAGCGCGGACTGATTTTCCGCGACAGGATTTTTACTGTCTCCGTATTGCTGCCTGATAAACCGGGTGAATTGCATCGCGTGTCCGGCATTGTTGCAGACAATCAGGGCAATGTCATCAAGCTGGAGCACAACCAGTTTGTATCCTCCAACCGGAACGCGGCCGTGGAGCTGCGGATTACGATGGAGGCTTTCGGCACCGAGCACAAGAATCAGATTTTCAAGGCGCTGGAGGATGCGGGATACCGGGTGATGCTGGTGCAGACGGCGCTGTAGGCTGGGAATATCGGGTGAAATTGATGCGGAAAGTTCTGCAGAATGGGATGTTTTATCAAGTTGCGTTATGGGGCTAAGATTAACCCGAGAAACAGCAAAACCTCGGGAAAGTCGTGCAGCAGGAAGGAGAATTAACCCGAGAACCTGAAAAATATAAGAGTAATTGTGTAATGGGAAGGATCATTTACTTAAGAAAGCACAATAACAGGGAATAGTTGTGTGAAAGGGAGAAATGATAATCCGGAAATATTAAAAAGAGATGGGATTTACTGCAAGAGTGATTGATCAGATTTGTACGCCTTAAAAAAGCCTTAAAATAAAAAAGGTTTGGAAGGATTTTGTTGACAAAACCAGTCATTTCGGTATAATTAACTTATAATTGCGCGAGTGAACGAGGGTGTTCTGTTTTATGGCAGAACGCCCTTTTTCCATATATACAAACGGGAAGGAGATTAAAAGATGGAGTTTTATGACATGGATCTGTTTCAGAACACAGACAAAGTCAACAAGCTGCTGGCCAGATACGGGGTAAAGTTCGGTATTTATAAGAACAATGTCTTTCATGAGCAGCTGTTCCCCTTTGATGCGATTCCGAGAGTAATCGGGGCGGAGGAGTTTGATTACCTGGAGAAAGGCTTAAAGCAACGGGTAAAGGCGCTGAACCTGAGCCTGAAGGATATTTACGGGGAGAAAAAAATTGTGAAAGACGGCGTGGTACCAGAGGATTTTATCTTCGCATCCAGCGGATACATGGCGGAGTGCGAGGGCGTCTGCCCGGTGAAGGACGTTTCCTCCCACATTTCCGGCATTGACCTGGTGAAAGGGAAGGATGATGAGTGGTACATTCTGGAGGACAACCTGCGTGTGCCGTCGGGCGCGTCCTATCCGATGATTGCCCGTCAGCTCTGCCGGATGAGTTCGCCGAAGACATTCCGGGAGGTAAAAATCGAGGATAACCGCAATTATGCGGATCTGCTGAAGAAGACTATGGATTATGTCAACACGGGAGGATTGAATGTGATTCTGACGCCGGGACGGTTTAATTCCGCTTACTTTGAGCATTCTTATCTGGCGGAAAAAATCGGAGCGACGCTTGCCATCGGACAGGATCTGGTGGTGGAGGATGATGTTCTTTACTTTAAGGATTACTCCGGGAAAAAGGAGCGGGTCGGCGCGGTTTACCGCAGAATCTCGGATGATTATCTGGATCCGATGAACTTTAATGCGGAGTCCCTGATCGGCGTTCCGCACATTTATGATGTGTGCCGGAAAGGAAATGTGGCGCTGCTCAACGTGCCGGGCAACGGCGTGGCGGACGACAAGGGTATCTATTATTTTGTTCCGAAAATGATCAAATATTATCTGGGTGAGGAGCCGGTTCTCAACAATGCGCCCACCTATCTGCCGTTTTACGATGAAGATATGGCTTATGTGCTGGAGCATTTTGACGATCTGGTGCTGAAGGATGTGGCGGAGGCCGGCGGTTACGGCGTCGTCTTCGGCAATACCATGACCAGACAGCAGAAAGCGGATTTCATTTCGCTGCTGAAGGCGGAGCCGCGCAGGTTCATCGCGCAGGAAGTGATTGATTTCCAGGATATGGATATTCTGGACGGAGATCAGATCGTACAGCGCAAGGCGGATCTGCGGGCATTTGTCCTGATGGCAGACGAGCCGATGGTGTGGAAGAGCGGTCTGACACGGTTCACGCGGAACCCGGATTCCTTTATCGTAAATTCATCACAGGGAGGAGGATTTAAAGACACATGGGTACTATCTCATTAGAGCACATTGATAATTTATTCTGGCTGGGGCGCTATACGGAGCGCGTGTACACGACGCTTCGCCTGTACTTTGAGAGCTACGACGCTATGATTGACCTGATGGGGGAGGAATACAGGACATTCTGTGAGCGGATTGACATTCCGGATACTTACGGTTCCGCGGACGTGTTTAAAGCCAGATATCCTTTCGATACGGAGGATCCCAATTCCATCATTAGCAACATGACGCGGGCTTATGACAACAGCATTATCATGCGGGAGATTCTCGGCAGTGAGGCGCTGTCCTACATACAGATGGCAATTTATGATATCCAGGTTGCAAAAAAAGTGAATCGCCGTTGATTTCTCTCCAGGAAGTGATCGACCATATTCTGGCGTTCTGGGGCATTATGGACGATGAGGTGGACAACCCTCAGGTCCGGAATGTGATCAAAGCCGGAAAACGGATCGAGCGGATTGATCTGTATGCGCGGCTGAACATGGGTGGGGCGGAGATTCTCCGGGAACTGAAGCGGCTGGCTCCCCGTGTGGAACAGAGCGGCATGCGTTACCATAAAGAATATCTGGATGAGATTGAGGAGCTTGCAAAAGCGGATAAGGTGGATTATTATAGAATCGTTTCTCTGATAGAGAATCTGATTATCATGATGTAATCACGATATGATAAGTGCAGGGAGGTTTTTGCGTGAGAGAACTGCGTTTTATCTACCAGATGAGTCTGATGTTTTCCGAACCGGCGACGCAGCATAATTATACTTTAAAGTGTTTTCCGCAGAGCGATGAGGTGCAGGAGATTGACGGGATCCGGATTTTGCTGGACCCGGAAAGCAAGAATTTTGTCAGCCTGGATTCTTTCGGGAATCAGACACTCTGCGGTGTGGCGGAGCAGGAACATCGCCTGTTCCGCATTACCGTGCAGGGTGCGGCGCGGACCGGGCTTGCGCCGGGGCGGCGCGGGAACGCGGACAAACTCGGTATGTACCGCTATCCGTCCTACTACACGAAAGCCGGGGATGCGATTTTATCTTATTGGCGCAGTCACCCGGTTTACGGCATGTCCGCCCACGAGGCGGCCGTTTATTATATGAATCTTTTATATCGGGATATGCGCTATGCGCCCGGGCGCACCGGCGTCGCAACGAAGGCGGAAGAGGCCTGGACGATGCGCCGGGGTGTCTGTCAGGATTATGCGCATATTCTGCTGGCATTGCTGCGTCTCGAACACATTCCTGCGCGGTATGTGGTTGGCATGATGATCGGTGAGGGGGCCAGCCATGCCTGGGTGGAAGTCTGGGAGGACGGCGTCTGGTATGGTGTCGACCCGACGAACGGGCGCGAGGCAGACGATCAGTATATCTTTATCTCCTGCGGGCGGGATGCCGCGGATTGTCAGATGAATAAAGGGATGATGATCGGGGGAGGACAGCAGAGGCAGAGCGTGTCGGTGATTGTGACGGATTTTGAGTCATAGGTGATAGAAAAATCTGCTGGCTCCTTTCAAAAATGGACACGTTGATTTTTTGACTTTCCTTGCGCCGCCGATTGATCACTGCTTCCGCAAACTCGCTTAAAAAGCAGGCTCAGACATGCTTCAGCAGCGATCGCTATGCTCGGAAAGTCTGCAAAATCTGCCTAATGTCCGTTTTTGAAAGGAGCCAGCAGATTTTTCATTTACGTTGTGGATGGCAAGAAGGTTTGCTGGTGATATTGGGGTATTCTATGGACAGTCATAGATTATATGGTGAAATGAACTAATAGTATACAGATAGAAAAATAATCAGAAAGGACATGACTGTGAGTTATGATTAAGAATGTAGCGTCTGCCGGCCTGCCGGTGGATGAGGTTTTGAATATCAGAAAGATGCGTGTGACGCCGGAGGGAAAAGATTCCGGGAAGCGCATCTGCATTGTGACGGGCACCCACGGGGATGAACTGGAGGGGCAGTATGTCTGCTATGAGGTGCTCCGGCGTATTCGGGAGCGAAAGGAGCTGTTGACCGGGACGGTGGATATTTATCCGGCGATGAATCCGCTGGGCATTGACTCTCTGACCAGAGGTATTCCGGCGTTCGACCTGGATATGAACCGGCTGTTTCCGGGCAACCGGGACGGCAGTATGACGGAGTATGTAGCTGCGGAGATCTGCAAGGACTTGGACGGGGCGGATGCCTGCCTTGATATCCACGCCAGCAATATTTTCCTGACGGAGATGCCGCAGGCGCGGATCAATGTCAATACCAGTGAGACGCTGGTGCCCATGGCGAAGAAGCTGAATCTGGATTTTATCTGGGTGCATGCCGCCAGCACGGTGCTGGAGTCTACGTTGGCTCACACGATGAATTCCAGAGGCGTCCCCACGATTGTAGTGGAGATGGGTGTGGGCATGCGCATTACGAAAGAGTATGGCGACCGGCTGACGGACGGGATTTTTCACCTGATGCATGATATGGGAATCTGGCAGGAGGATGTCCCGGTCTCACATAAGCCTGTCGTGTCCGAAGACGGAAAAGTGAGTTTCCTGAATGCCGCCCACAGCGGTATTTTTATCAAAAATGCGATGCACGGCGACTGCGTCAAAACGGGAGATTTCATAGGGAGCATTGTCAATCCCATGACAGGGGAAGAACTGGATCATGTGACTTCGCCGGTGGATGGGCTGCTGTTTACTATCCGGGAGTACCCGGTGGTGGATGAGGGGTCTCTGATTGCGAGAATACTGGAGGGCGCGGCATGACGAAGAAGACAATTTATGAGATAAAATCCTTATACCGGGACGATTTCCGTGTGACCGGCTATGAGTTCGGTTCCGGGGAGAAATCCGCCTGCATCGTGGGCGGCTGCCGCGGCAACGAGGTGCAGCAGCTTTACACCTGTTCCCAGATCATCCGTCAGCTCAGGCAGCTGGAAAAAAAGGAAAACTGAACCCGGGACACAAGATACTGGTTATTCCGTCGATGAATCCGTATTCCATGAATATTCAGAAACGGTTCTGGCCCATCGACAACAGCGATATCAACCGCATGTTTCCGGGGTACAATCTGGGTGAGACGACGCAGCGGATCGCTGCGGGAATTTTTGAGGAAATCCAGGATTATAAATACGGTATGCAGTTTACCAGTTTTTACATGCCTGGGAATTTTATGCCGCATGTCCGTATGATGCGCACCGGTTTTGAGGACGTGGACCTGGCAAAACAGTTCGGTTTTCCTTATGTGGTCATCCGCGAGGTGCGTCCCTATGACACCACCACGCTCAATTATAACTGGCAGATCTGGGAGAGCAAGGCGTTCAGCGTCTATACGAACAGCACCGATACCATTGATCAGGAATCTGCCATGCAGGCGGTGCGCTGTGTGTTGAATTTCCTGGGGAAGCAGGGGATTCTGCAGTATCGGTCTCATGAGGGTTATATTTCCGAAGTGGTTTCCGACCGTGCCATGGCTTCTGTCCGGGCGGAGGCTTCCGGCATCTTTGCCGGCCGGGTAAAGGTGGGCGAGACCGTCAGCCAGGGAGAACTGCTGGCGGAGATACTTGACCCCTACGAGGGTGAGGTGCTGGAACAGATCTTCTCGCCGGCGGACGGGACGATTTTCTTTGCGCACAACGACCCGATGACATACTCACACACTTCTATATATAAGATTGTGAGAAACCTGGAAATATAAGATACTTTATTATCACAGGTTGACGATTATTTTAGTACAGAATGCAGGCAAATACTATCACCGTACTTTTAAGCAACTTTGCAGGGACGTTTTTAGCTGAGGCGAAATCGTCCCTTTCATTGACAAAAGCCGCCCTTTATGGTATCATTTTCACATTACGTACCACATTGATTTAACACACTAAAGGGGACTTGGATATGACATCAAATCATAACAATTCCGGCGCTGATTCACAGCAGGATTTCACGCTGCTCGCGCCGACGCTGGAGAAATATGCGTCGGTTCCGGGCAGCCTGATCACAATTCTGCAGCAGGCGCAGGATATTTACGGGTATCTTTCACAGGAAGCCATCGAGTATATTTCCGCGAAGACCGGCATCACACCGGCGCGGATTTACGGGGTGGCTACTTTTTATGCGCAGTTCCGTCTGACGCCGATCGGAAAATATCTGGTCATGATGTGCAAGGGAACTGCCTGTCACGTCAACGGCGCGGATCGCGTGCAGGAGGCGGTCAGCGAGTATCTGGGCATCCAGGACGGCGAGACGACGGAGGATGGTATTTTTACCTTAAATAATGTGGCCTGTCTCGGCTGCTGTTCTCTGGCGCCGGTGATGATGGTCAAGAGCGCGGACGGCGAGGAAACCTACGGCAATCTGACGAAAGATTCCGTGGTGAAAATCTTAGACGAGATCCGCTCCAGACAGAGCGGGGAGGTGCAGGCATGAAAGTTGTGATCGGACAGGGAAGCTGCGGTATCGCCAGCGGTGCGAAGAAGACCGAGGCGGAGTTTAAAAGACAGATTGAGGAGAGAAATCTTTCCAATGTGGTTCTGGATAAGACTGGATGCATCGGCACCTGCTATCTGGAGCCGATTGTCGATGTTTACGGTGATGACGGTGCGCTGCAGGCGCGCTATGTAAAGGTGCAGCCGGAGAAAGTTCAGTCTATCGTGGAGAAACACCTGATCGGCGGCGAGGTGGACAGTGCCAGCGTGATTCCGGAGGAGGATGCGGCGATTCTGGCAAACCAGAAGCGTATTGTCCTGCGCAACTGCGGGCTGATCAACCCGGAGCGCATTGACGAGTATATTGAGCAGGACGGCTACGAGGCGGCCAAAAAGGTTCTGACTACCATGACGCCCATGGATGTGATTGAGGAGATCAAAGTGTCCAGTCTGCGTGGGCGCGGAGGCGCCGGATTCCCCACCTGGTTTAAGTGGGACGCGGCCCGTCAGAGCGAGGGAAAGGAAAAATACATTGTCTGTAACGCGGACGAAGGAGATCCGGGGGCGTTTATGGACCGCAGCGTTCTGGAGGGAGATCCGAACGCCGTTCTGGAGGGCATGATCATCGGCGGTTATGCAATGGGTGCCTGCGAGGGAGTGATCTATGTTCGTGCAGAGTATCCGCTGGCCATTGAGCGTCTGGAGATTGCCCTGGGACAGGCGCGGGAGAAAGGGTTTCTCGGTAAGAAAATTTTCGGCACGGACTTGGATTTTGATATCCGCATCAAAGCCGGAGCCGGCGCGTTTGTCTGCGGTGAGGAGACGGCGCTGATCGCTTCCCTGGAGGGTGAGCGCGGCATGCCGCGGTTAAAACCCCCGTTCCCCGCACAGAAGGGTTACTGGCAGAAGCCGACCAATATCAATAATGTAGAGACCTACGCCAATGTGGCTTGGATCATCCGCAACGGCGGCGAGGCGTTTGCCGCCTACGGCACGGATCAGAGCAACGGCACAAAAGTGTTTGCCCTGGCCGGAAAGATCAAAAAGGGCGGTCTGGTGGAGGTACCCATGGGCCTGACTTTAAAGGATGTTATTTATAAGACCGGCGGCGGTATCAAGAATGACAAGACCTTTAAGGCAGTTCAGATGGGCGGTCCTTCCGGCGGATGTATTCCCGCGGAACTGATCGACACCCCGGTTTCCTACGAGCATATCAACAAGACGGGGGCCATTGTCGGCTCCGGCGGTATGATCGTCATGGATGAGAATACCTGTATGGTAGATATGGCGCGGTATTTCCTGGATTTCACCCGGAAGGAGTCCTGCGGTAAGTGTAATTACTGCCGCCTGGGGACGAAGCGCATGCTGGAGATCCTGGAGCGAATCACGAACGGCGAGGGCCGGGACGGCGATATCGAGCTGCTGGAGGAGCTGGCGATGAAAGTGCGCGACGGCGCTATGTGCGGTCTCGGACAGACTGCTCCGAATCCGATTCTGACGACTCTGAAGTATTTCAGAAACGAGTACGAGGATCATATTTACCGTCACAAATGTACCGCGAAATCATGTAAAGCCCTGATTTCCTATAAAATCACCGACAAGTGCGTGGGCTGCACGCTCTGCGCGCGCAACTGTCCGGTGGACGCCATCAGCGGAACCGTGAAGAATCAGCACACAATCGACCCGGATAAATGTATTAAGTGCGGCAAGTGTGCGGAGAACTGCCGGTTTGACGCGATTGAGATAGAGTAGGAGGGGCGGATATGGTAAAACAGTACAGAATTAATATAGATGGAAAAGAAGTGACCGCCCTGCCGGGCCAGACGATCCTGCAGGTGGCCAGAGAAAACAATATTTACATACCGACGCTGTGCTATGACGAGCGGATGGAGATTTATGGTGCCTGCGGCCTGTGCGTGGTGGAAGCGGAGGGCAATCTGAAGCTGTTAAAAGCCTGTGCCACGGAAGTTGCACCGAATATGATCATTCACACGACAAGCAAGCGCATCGAGGAATCCCGCAAGACGAACCTGGAGCTGCTGCTGTCCAACCATGTGGGCGACTGCCGTCCTCCCTGCGTCAAGGCATGTCCGGCTGAGACGGACTGTCAGGGTTATGTGGGACTGATTGCGGAGGGACGTTATCAGGAGGCTCTGGAACTGATCAAAGAGAAAATCCCGCTGCCCGCATCCATCGGTCGCGTGTGCCCGCATCCCTGTGAGCAGGAGTGCCGCCGCGGACTCGTGGAAGAGCCGGTTTCCATCGCAAATCTGAAGCGGTTTGCCGGGGATCTGGGCCTGGCAGAGGGAGATTTCCTGCCGGAGTGCGCGGAATCAACAGGGAAAAAAGTGGCTGTGATCGGCGGAGGCCCTTACGGCCTCTCCATGGCTTATTTCCTGCGGAGAAAAGGACACGCGGTTACGATTTTTGAGGCGATGCCTTATGCCGGCGGAATGCTTCGCTACGGCATTCCGGAATATCGCCTTCCGAAAGCAGTTCTTGAGGAGGAAGTGGATGTGATCCGCACGATGGGCGTGGAAATCCGCACGAACACGCGGGTCGGCGAGGACATTTCTTTCGCCTCCATACGAAAAAATTATGATGCGGTCTGCATCGGCATCGGCGCCTGGAAATCTACCGGCGTCCGCTGTGAGGGCGAGGATACGCCCGGCGTGATCGGCGGTATTGACTTCCTCGGCAAAATAGAGCGCGGCGAGACGTTTACCATGGGTAAAAAAGTGGCGATCGTCGGCGGCGGCAACACGGCTATGGACGCCTGCCGGAGCGCGGTTCGTCTCGGCGCGGAAAAAGTCTATAATGTCTATCGCCGGACCAAAGACGAGATGCCGGCGGATATGGTGGAAATCGAGGAAGCGGAAGAAGAGGGAGTTATCTTTAAAAATCTGACCAACCCCTTAAAAATCCATGCCGGAGCGGATGGACGCGTTTCTTCTATGACGTTGCAGGTGATGGAGCTGGGTGAGCCGGACGCCAGCGGCAGACGTTCTCCGAAACCGGTGGAGGGGTGCACCGAAGAACTGGATGTGGACATGGTGATCCTGGCCATCGGACAGGCGGTGAATCCGGAGGGAATCACCGGTGTGGAATTTACGAGAAAGAACGGCATCGTTTACGATAAGAATACCTTTATGACGAAGCTTCCGGGCGTGTTTGCAGGCGGCGACTGCGGAAACGACAAGATTTCCATTGCAGTGGAGTCCATCGCGGATGCGAAGAAGGGCAGCGAAGTGGTTGACTCTTATCTGGCGGGCAAGGTGATCACCTACAAGCCGGAATATACGGTAAAGAGAACGGATATCACGGAGAAGACTTTTGAGGACCGGGAACGTCAGTGCCGACCGAAGCTGCAGCAGCTTTCCCCGGAAGAAAGAAAAGACAACTTCCTTGAAGTGGTGGCGTGCGGGTTTACCGAGGAGCAGGCCCGGACAGAGGCATCCCGGTGCCTGGAGTGCGGCTGCCATGATTACTTTGAGTGTAAACTGGTCGCCTACGCAAACCAGTACGACGTGAAGCCGGAGCGCATCGCGGGTGAGATTAAGAAGACAGAATTTGACGACCCGCATCCGTTTATCCAGCGCGACCCGAATAAGTGCATCCTCTGCGGCCTGTGCGTCCGCGCCTGCGAGGAAGTGATGGGGGTTGGAGCGCTGGGCTTTGTGCAGCGTGGTTTTGACACGGTGGTTCTCCCGGCGCTGGGCAAGCGGCTGGAGGAGACCGGTTGTATTTCCTGCGGACAGTGCGTCAGCGTCTGCCCGACCGGCGCGCTGCAGGAGCGTCTGCCGATGAAAAAACAGATTCCCCTGGCGACAGAGAAGACCGATACCATCTGCGGATTCTGTTCCATGGGATGCGCACAGAAGACGGAGACCTGCGGCAGCCTGGCGGTGAAAGCACTTCCGGATCCGGAGGGATCGGTGAACGCAGGCGTGCTCTGCATCGGAGGCAAGTTCGGGTTCTCCAGCGCGTTAAAAGAGGAGAAGAAGGTATATGCACCGATGATGAAAGAGAGCGGCGCTTCGGCAGCTTCCGGCAACGGAGATTCGGCCTGCACGGCGAACACCTGTGAATGCGGGGGAGCAGCTGATGTATCTTTCGTGCCCACCAATTATCACGATGCGCTGGTACTTACGGCAAAATCTTTCGAGTCCGTTGCGAGACGGTACGGCAGCAAAGCAACAGCCATCGCGGTATCCGATCGCTTCACGAACGAGGAAGCCTATGTGGCGAAAAAGCTGGCGGAGCGCCTGGGCGCAAAGATCTTCAGCTTTAACAACCGCGCCTGCGGACTGGAGCCGGTGCTCGGCCTGGATGCATCGCCGAACACAATGGATGAGCTCCTGAGCACGGAAGTAATCCTGGCGGTGGGCTTCGACGCCCAGGCCAATCAGGTGATGCGCGTAAAGCTGATGCAGGCGGCAAAGGCCGGTGCAAAGGCGGTGCTGGTCAACCCGGTCGGATATGAGCAGGAGCACATGGAATTTGTATCAAAAGCGGTTTATACAGAGAATACGGTGGATTTCCTGAAGCAGGTTGCGAAGGCGATCGCGGAGAAAGCGATTGGCCGTGAAGTTGGCGCTGCGGGCAGTCCTGTGGGAGCGGGCAGGAGCACCGGTTCGACAGGAGCCGATACAGAAACCGTTGAGAAAACGGAAGCTTTGAAAAAGGCTGCGGAGGTATATGAGAAAGCGGGAATCAGCGGATTTGCAGAATTTGCGGCATCTCTGGAATCTGTACAGGTGTCTGATGAGGCAGCGGCCATCGCGGATATGTATCAGAATGCGAAGAAAGCTATGATCGTCTTCCAGCAGAATGTGGTATCCGTCTCCTGCGCACAGCTGATCGCGGACATTGCGCTGCTTTCCGGGCATCTCGGGAGCCCGCGGGACGGCATCGTGATGCTAAAGTCCAAGAATAACAGCCAGGGGCTGAACCAACTCGGCATCACAGCCGGCGCAGAGAGTATGGAAGGTGTCAAAGCTCTGCTGATTCTCGGTGAAAATCCGCCGAAGGAGATGGTCGACGAGATGGAATTCCTGGCAGTGTGTGATACACACCGGACTCCGATTGCGGAGAAAGCGTACGTAATCCTCCCGGGTACGGCTCCGATTCATGCGGAGGGCAGCTATTTCAACACGGAGCGGCGCTTCCAGGAGACTCATGCGGCGCTGGAGCCGGAGGTTCTGCTGAACAACTGGCAGATGCTCTGTGAACTGGCGGAGACACTGGAAATCGTTTTCCCTTACGACACGGAGGAGGATATCGAGCGGGAGATGAACAGCAGGCTGGCATGGTACCGCGAGGCGTCTGAGGGAGAGATCATCGGCTGCGTGGTAAAGCCGACACAGCGGACGCTGATGGCGGTTGGCGACGACCTGTTCGCGGATCCGATGCCGAACATGGATTATCTGAAGGATATGATAAAGTAATATCCTTGCAGGATGGCTACGTGAAGTAACGTTTTTATCAGGTGATATTATATTGAAAAGAAAGGGGCACGTTTCACAGAAGCTGAATCTTGTGAAGAGTGCCTTTTTTCTGATCATCTGAGAGAAAGAGAAAAGCCTTCGATGAATACAATTGGAGAGTGGTTTGCGTATCTTAATTATATAATGGGTATAATTATTTGCCAAACAGCTCTGCATGTGTGCCAGTGCGGTACAAAAGTAATTCATTACCGTTGATCCGGTAGATAAGCAGCCAGTCTGGAAGAATATGACATTCCTTATACCCGGCATATTGTCCGATGAGAGTATGATCTCTGTTTTTATCAGGAAGTGAGGCAGGTATGCGGAGGGTGTCAATGATCTCCTGTATCAGATTCATGTTGTAGTTGCGCTTGTTACAGAGTTTCATATCTTTTTTGAATCTGGTGGAATATCGGATATCAAGCATATTTATCCCTCCAAAAGCATATTAAGAAAATCCTCAGTGGAGTCAGTGAAGCGTTCTCCTCCGCCGTTATCCAGTTCAGCAATGGCTTCCAGTGTTTCAGGGTTTGGAGTTTCGTCTGGGATGGCTGCGCCCTGGAGGTATGGGATAATGTAAAACAGTTTTCCCTCCGGTATCTGATCGATAAGGTTTTTGGCAAGGTCTCTGTTGCTCATGGTATCACGTCCTTTCATGAATGGTATATATTTTTGCTTAGTTTAACACTGTTTAACTTTAAAGACAATATATCATAACAAAAGAATGCTTGTAAAGAAAAAATACTTGACACCCTGCGGGAACTGTGCTACTCTACCCAAGGTGATTGAAATGGAGAAAATCGGGCGTCAGGTTTTTCTGTATGATTTTTACGGGGAATTGCTGACGGAGCATCAGAAGAGTGTGTACGAGGATGTCGTGTTAAACGACCTGTCGCTGAGCGAGATTGCCCAGGAGCGGGGAATCAGCCGCCAGGGGGTGCACGATCTGATCAAACGCTGTGACCGGATTCTGAATTCCTATGAGGAGAAGCTGCATCTGGTGGAGCGGTTTATCCGCACCCGCGACGATGTCACGAGAATCTGGGAACTCTCCGGAGGACGAAGTGCAGGGGAGATGGCCTGTGCTGAATCCCGGAACGACGGGAAAAGTGACAGAGACCTGCCCGGAGCAGGTGCTGACAGAACAGATATTGTGATTCCGGATAAGGAAGATGGCAGGATTAAAGCCGACCAGGATCTGGAAAAGGAATGCAGCGGAATGAGAGTGTACTGTAATTCGACGGATGTGATGAATGAAATTCACCGTATCTCCGGCCGTATATTAGAGGAGTTATAGGATGGCATTTGACAGTTTGACAGAAAAACTCCAGAATGTATTTAAGAACCTGCGCAGCAAAGGACGCCTGACGGAGGCTGATGTGAAGACCGCATTGAAGGAAGTCAAGATGGCGCTTCTGGAAGCGGATGTCAATTTCCGCGTGGTGAAGCAGTTCGTCAAGGCGGTGCAGGAGCGCGCAGTCGGTTCCAATGTGATGAACGGCTTGAATCCCGGTCAGATGGTGATCAAGATCGTCAATGAAGAGATGGTCAAGATGATGGGCTCCGAGACTGTGGAGATAAAGCTGAATCCGGGTCAGGCCACCACGATCATCATGATGGCGGGCCTTCAGGGTGCAGGTAAGACGACCACTGCCGCGAAGCTGGCGGGAAAGTATAAGCTGAAAGGAAAGAAGCCGCTGCTCGTCGCCTGTGACGTGTATCGTCCGGCCGCAATCCAGCAGTTACAGATCAACGGAGAAAAGCAGGGCGTAGAGGTCTTTTCCATGGGAGACGGCCATAAGCCCGTTGATATAGCAAAGGCTGCCGTGGAGCATGCGGCGAAGAATGGCAACAACATCATCATCCTGGATACCGCGGGACGTCTTCACATCGATGAGGATATGATGGATGAGCTGATTGCCATCAAGGAGCATGTGGCGGTGGATCAGACGGTGCTGGTGGTGGACGCCATGACCGGTCAGGATGCGGTGAATGTGGCGGGCACGTTTGATGAGAAAGTCGGTATCGACGGCGTGATTATCACCAAGCTGGACGGCGACACCAGAGGAGGAGCCGCGCTTTCCATCCGCGCCGTGACGGGCAAGCCGATTTTTTACGCCGGCATGGGTGAGAAGCTGTCCGATCTGGAGCAGTTTTACCCGGACCGCATGGCTTCCAGAATTCTGGGTATGGGCGATGTCCTTTCATTGATTGAGAAGGCGGAGGCCGAGATGGACCAGGAGAAAGCTGCTGAGATGGAGCAGCGCATGCGCAAGGCGGAGTTCTCGTACAATGATTATCTGGAATCCATGAATCAGATGAAAAAGATGGGCGGCTTTGCCAGCGTTCTCGGCATGATGCCGGGGATGAACAACGCCCAGATGAGACAGATTGAGGACGCCATGGATGATAAGAAAATGGCGCGGATTGAGGGCATCATCTACTCCATGACGCCTGAGGAGAGAGACAACCCCTCCATTATGAACCCCAGCCGCAAGCGGCGCATCGCACAGGGAGCAGGGGTGGATATCAGCGAGGTCAACCGCCTGGTGAAGCAGTTTGACCAGGCCCGGAAGATGATGAAGCAGATGACCGGCATGAAAAAAGGCCGGCGCGGTCTGGGAGGGTTCGGAGGACTCGGCGGCAAAATGGGAGGCATGAAAGGCTTTCCGTTCTGAGTGAGTTTGTTATCAGCTTATTCCGGTTGTCTGAGAAGCAGATTTGCCGGAGTAATGTAGATAAATGGTAACTGCAATATGTATTGATAAAAGGAAGATACGTGTTGTTTGCAGCCTTTTGTCAGTCTGACTGTATCATGCAGTTGCAAAAAGTGTAAAATACAGGAGGTGAAGTGAAATGGTTAAGATCAGATTAAAGAGAATGGGACAGAAGAAAGCACCTTTTTACAGAATTATTGTTGCTGATTCCAGAAGCCCGCGTGACGGCAGATTTATCGAGGAAATCGGTTACTATGATCCGACAAAGGAGCCGTCTGTCATCCGTGTAGATGAAGAAGCAGCGAAGAAATGGCTGGCTACCGGTGCGCAGCCCACGCAGACTGTGGACAAGATTTTCAAGATCGCCGGCATCGAAAAATAAAGATGAGTGAGGTGACGAAATGAAAGAATTAGTGGAAGTCATTGCAAAATCACTAGTTGACCACCCGGAAGAGGTATCTGTCACCGAGACAGAAAAGGAGCGAGTAATCGTTCTGGAGCTCCATGTCGCACAGACTGATATGGGAAAAGTTATCGGCAAGCAGGGTCGGATTGCCAAGGCGATCCGTTCCGTTGTGAAGGCAGCTGCATCCAGAGAGGACAAAAAGGTAGTTGTCGAGATTGTGGAGCAGGAGCAGTAATATTTCTGAGAACTGCATATTCAGTTTGTACCGAATGATGTGCCAGGCAGAAACGATGAAAGTGGTTCCGTAACAGACAGGAAACAGAGAGGACGTGACGAAAGCCATGTCCTCATTTTACCTGCGCCGTGAGGATGCACAGCTCGCGGACAGGAAATTTTGCGATGCAACCGCTCGCGCGAAGTACCCGCAGGGCAGACCTGTCGCAGCGCGACACTTTATTATGGAATGGATCAAAAGGAGAATGCATGCAGGACAGATTTCAGGTTGGAGTAATCTCCAGCACCCACGGCGTGGCCGGTGAGGTGAAAGTATTTCCGACGACCGACGATGTGAAGCGGTTTAAAAAGTTAAAACATGTGATTCTGGATACCGGAAAAGAAGAACTTGAGATGGAAATCACACAGGTAAAGTTTTTTAAGCAGATGGTGATTCTGAAATTCCGGGAGTTTTCCAATATCAATGAGGTGGAGCGTTTTCGCGGCAAGAGCCTGTATGTGACAAGGGAAAACGCGGTAAAGCTTCAGAAGGATGAGTATTTTATTGCGGATATGATCGGCATGCGGGTCGTGACCACGGACGGCGAGGAACTTGGCACGCTGCAGGATGTGATGCAGACCGGAGCGAACGACGTCTATGTAGTGGAGGAAAAGAGCGGTGGGGAGCTTCTGCTCCCGGCGATTCATGACTGCGTTAAGCAGGTGGATATGGAGCAGGGCGTGATCGCGGTGTATCTGATGCCGGGACTGCGGGATTCGTGAGGAGACAGAATGAGATTTCACATCTTAACGTTATTTCCGGATATGGTGCGGCAGGGGCTGGAGACCAGCATTATCGGGAATGCGATTCAGAAAGGAATTCTGGAACTGAATCTGATCAATATCCGGGATTTTACGCAGGACAGGCATAAAAAAGTGGACGATTATCCCTACGGCGGCGGTGCGGGCATGGTGATGCAGGCGCAGCCCGTCTATGACGCATGGAAATCTGTTCTGGATTTTGTCGGGTACCGTCCGAGGTGTATTTACCTGACTCCCCAGGGAAGACTGTTTACGCAGCCGATGGCGAAAGCCCTGGCGAGGGAGGAGGATCTGATTTTCCTCTGCGGCCACTATGAGGGAGTCGATGAGCGGGTATTGGAAGAAATCGTGACAGACCAGGTATCCGTCGGCGATTACGTGCTGACCGGCGGGGAGCTTCCCGCCATGGTCATGGCGGACGCGATTGCCCGGATGGTACCCGGCGTGCTTACCAATGAAGAATCGGGAAGTACAGAATCTCTGGAGGGAGGACTTCTGGAATATCCTCAATATAGCCGTCCTGCCGAGTGGATGGGAAAGGAAGTGCCGCCGGTTCTGCTGTCGGGCGACCATCAGAAAGTCGAGACCTGGCGGCGGGAGCAGTCCGTGCTCCGGACGCTGCGGCAGCGCCCGGAGTTGCTGGAAGCGGCGGAATTGTCGCTGGAGGAAGTAAAATTGATTCTGCGTGAAATTACTTGATTGATCATTTTTTTATCTTTCGTCAGGCTTCTATTCCATGCTCCTCCAGCAATCTTTGCATCCGCTCCATCTTCGAATGCAATTGTTCATTTTCCAATGAAAGCTGTTTTTTCTCCCGAAATACAGTTGGTTCTTTTTTCGAAAATACATCTGGTTCTTTTCGACCTGTATTTTTTCTTTTAAAACCCTTGCAATTCATCTCCGCCTGTGTTAAAGTAACACATGTTGTGAAGAAAAGAGATGGTCCTCTGTTACACGATTGTTGTATTAAGAACATCCAGATCATAGGAGGTCACAAGATGAACGCTAGTGAAATTATCAGAAACATCGAAGCAGAGCAGATGCGCGATGACATTGCCGAGTTCCATGTAGGAGATACCGTCCGTGTACATGCGAAGATCAAAGAGGGCAACCGCGAGAGAATCCAGGTATTTGAGGGTACCGTGTTAAAGAGACAGGGCGGCAGCAACCGTGAGACATTCACAGTCCGTAAGCTTTCCAACGGTTTCGGAGTGGAGAAGACCTGGCCGCTTCATTCCCCTGTTGTAGAGAAGATTGAGGTGGTTCGCCGCGGTAAAGTCAGAAGAGCGAAGCTGAATTATCTGAGAGGCCGTGTCGGCAAGAAAGCCAAGGTCAAAGAGCTGGTAAGATAAGGACCTGTTCATGCAAGGGGTTGTGGATTGTCACAACCTCTTTTTTCCTATATGGGGGAACGCAGCAATGAAGAAATGCACAGCATTTTCGAGCCTGGCTCTGCGTAACTGTTTTGTTTGAATCACTGCCCTGTTGGGCGATGTCTGATCGGGAGGAAACGATGGCTTTCATACAATCAAAAGGGCTGAGCTTCCACCGTCGACGGAAAAAGGTTTCTCTGTCAGCGGCAAAGTTTATTTTGTTTTTTATAGGAAAAATTCTGATCACCCTGTTTCTGGCTCTCTTTCTGGCGTATTTTCTGGGGATGCGGGTGACGGTGGCCGGAAGCTCCATGGAGAGCACTCTTTCCGACGGTGAAAAGGTGTTTGTTAATCGCTTCCTCTATACCCTTTCCGACCCGCAGGCCGGCGATGTGGTTGTTTTTCTGCCGAACGGCAATGAAAAGAGCCAGTATTACGTGAAGCGTGTGGTGGCTGTGCCGGGGGATACGGTTCAGATTGTGGACGGAGTTCTCTATGTCAACGGGGAAATCTATGACGATGAGGACGCGGAGGCGATCGAAAACGCCGGTCTTGCCGAGGAGGAGATCACCATCGGTGAGGGCGAGTATTTTGTGCTGGGCGACAATCGGAACAACAGCGAGGACAGCCGTTATGCCAACATCGGCAATGTCAGCGAGGATGATATTGTCGGAAAAGCGTGGTTTTATTACGCCGGGATCCGGGATATGGGCCTTGTGAAATGAAAGGGAATATCCTGTTAGATATGTAAGATGGATTGGCAGGCGTGCAACGCCTGGTTTTGCGGATGAATCAGGTGGAAAGAGCCTCCTGAGTACGATACAGGACAGATGGAAAGGAAGTTTGCGTGAATTATCAGTGGTACCCCGGGCATATGACGAAGGCAAAGCGTCAGATGCAGGAAGATATAAAATTGATTGATCTGGTGATCGAGCTGGTGGATGCCCGTATCCCCTTAAGCAGCAGGAACCCCGATATTGACGATCTGGGAAAAAACAAAGCGCGCCTGATTCTGCTGAACAAAGCGGATCTGGCGGATGAGAAGAAAAATAAACTCTGGAAAGCATATTTTCAGGAACAGGGCTTTTTTGTGGTGGAGCTGGATGCCAGAAAGCGGAACAGTATGAAGCTGATCCAGGATACAATTCTGGAGTCCTGCAAAGAAAAGATTGAGAGAGACCGGCGGCGTGGCATCAAAAACCGCCCGATCCGCGCTATGGTTGTGGGAATCCCGAATGTGGGGAAATCTACTTTTATCAATACGTTCGCGGGGAAAGCCGCCGCGAAAACCGGAAACCGCCCCGGCGTCACCAAGGGAAAACAGTGGATCCGCCTGAATAAAAATGTGGAACTGCTGGATACGCCGGGCATTCTCTGGCCGAAATTCGACGATCAGGCGGTCGGCATGCGTCTGGCCTGGATCGGCTCGATGAACGACAGCATTTTAAACATCGACGAGTTGTCTCTGGATCTGATTGCTTACCTGACAGAGAATTATCCGGGGGCTTTGTCGGAGCGTTACCGGATTCAAAAGACAGGTGAAAGCACGGATGCTTCTCAGGAAAAGGAAGAGGATACAGCACAGAGGAATCAGGCGGCTGCTGATGAAGAATGCCGGAAACCGGTGGAAGTGCTGTCTCAAATCGCAAAAAACCGTAACTGTATCCGCAGCGGAGGAGAGATTGATTATTCAAAAGCGGCTGTTCTGTTACTGGAAGATTTTCGGTCGGGGCGGCTGGGGCGGCTTACAATGGAAAACCCGGCTATTTACGACACAAATGGATTCGACTCATGACACATAGTTCTTTATATGCGTAAAAGCAGCAGTGGAATAACATAAGGCGGATCATATGCAGAATAATCGCAGAGTTGGCTCTCTCCATGCGGCAAGGGTCGCGGCAAGGAGGAAGGGTCCG
>JAJBTR010000253.1 GCA_020860745.1 Lachnospiraceae bacterium
ACACCTCAGCATAGCGTATTCGATGATATAGATAGCAGACCAAAAGGCTTCGTTAAAGGACGGCGCAGTGATAATACAGCACACATCCGGTAATACCGGTATCGGCCTGGCAGCCATCGCGGCGGCGAAAGGCTACCGGATCATCCTTACCATGCCGGAGACGATGAGTGTGGAGCGCAGGAATATCCTGAAAGCGTACGGAGCGGAGATTGTTCTGACTGAGGGAGCAAAAGGGATGAAAGGGGCGATTGAAAAAGCGGATGAGCTGGCGGCGGAGTATGAGAACAGCTTTATTCCGGGACAGTTTGTGAATCCGGCGAATCCGGCGATTCACCGGGCAACGACCGGTCCGGAGATCTGGAATGACACGGACGGAGAGGTCGATGTATTTGTTGCCGGTGTTGGCACGGGCGGGACGTTAACCGGGGTCGGTGAATACCTGAAAGAGCAGAAGCCTGAGGTAAAAGTGGTTGCGGTGGAGCCTTCTTCATCTCCGGTTCTTTCCGAGGGCAAAGCGGGCGCGCACAAGATTCAGGGAATCGGAGCCGGATTTGTACCGGATGTCTTAAATACCGCGATTTATGATGAAGTGATTACCATAGATAACGACGATGCATTTGAACTGGCGAAGTATCTGGCAAAGAAAGAAGGTATTCTGACCGGCATATCCTCCGGAGCCGCTTTAAAGGCGGGAATTGACCAGGCAAAGCGTCCGGAAAACGAGGGGAAGACGATTGTGGTGGTTCTTCCTGATAATGGGGACAGATATTATTCCACACCGCTCTTTGTGGAAGCGTAGTGTCAGGAGTCAGAAGGGCAATTACGGCGCGCTTACAGGTAATATGGCGAAGCGGTCGGGGCAACATTCTCTGCTTTGCCATATGTATATTGCGCTGCCGGAGGCACGATAAGGTAGATATATATTGTGAATTCAGCGGGTAGCACATGGCTGTCTGTGTAAAATTTGTGAATGTGTTCTGTTGTTTAAAAACATAGTATTTAAATAGAAAATATAGGAGAAAAAGACATGGCCGAGAAAATAGCAAGAAAAGATAGAAATTTAAAATTTGAAACCCTGCAGCTGCATGTGGGACAGGAGCATCCGGATCCGGCGTCGGATGCGAGGGCGGTTCCGATTTATGCCACCACATCGTATGTGTTTCACGATTCCGCCCATGCGGCAGCCCGCTTTGGTCTGGCAGCCCCTGGAAATATCTACGGCAGACTGACAAATTCCACGCAGGGTGTGTTTGAGGACAGAATAGCGGCTCTGGAAGGCGGCGTCGCCGGTCTTGCGCTGGCCAGCGGTGCAGCGGCGATTACCTACACGATCCAGGCTCTGGCGAAATCAGGGGAGCACATTGTGGCGCAGAAAACGATTTATGGAGGCACCTCCAATCTTCTGGCGCATACACTCCCGCTTTACGGAATCACCGCGACATTTGTGGATGCGCATAATCTGCAGGAAGTGGAGGAAGCGATTCATGAGAACACAAAGGCAATCTATCTTGAGACGCTGGGCAACCCGAACAGTGATATCCTGGATCTGGATGCGATCGCAGAGATTGCGCACCGGCATGGGCTTCCCGTGGTCGTGGATAATACTTTTGGTACGCCTTATCTGATTCGTCCCATTGAGCACGGTGCAGATATTGTGGTTCACTCCGCAACCAAATTTATCGGCGGGCATGGAACTACACTGGGCGGCGTCGTGGTGGATGGCGGTACCTTTGACTGGGCGAAGAGCGGCAGATATCCATGGATTTCAGAGCCGAACCCCAGCTATCATGGCGTGAAGTTCACGGAAGCGGCGGGACCGGCGGCGTTTGTCACCTACATCCGGGCCATTCTGCTGCGGGATACCGGCGCGCTGCTTTCCCCGTTTGCGGCGTTTCTGCTTCTGCAGGGGACGGAGACATTGTCCCTGCGCCTGGAGCGTCACAATGAGAATACTAAAAAAGTGGTAGAGTATCTGAGCGCACATCCGCTGGTGGAAAAAGTCAACCATCCGTCTCTCCCGGATCATCCGGATCATGCGCTGTATGAAAAGTATTTTCCAAATGGCGGCGCGAGTATTTTTACATTTGAAATCAAAGGCGGTCAGGAGGAAGCGCATAAGTTTATTGATAATCTGGAGATTTTCTCTCTGCTGGCCAACGTGGCGGATGTAAAATCTCTGGTCATTCATCCGGCGACCACCACTCACAGCCAGTGCACGCAGGAGGAACTGCTGGACCAGGGAATCAAACCCAATACGATCCGCCTCTCCATCGGCACGGAAAATATTGACGATATCATCCAGGATCTGGATGAGGCTTTCAAGGTGTTAGCATGAAGTTTTCTAAGAAAAGCAGATACGGCCTGACCGCACTGATTGATCTGTCCGTGTACTCGAAATCCGGGCATGTGGCGTTGAGCAGCATTGCCCGGAGAAACCGGATATCGGTTCAATTTCTGGAACAGGTGTTTGGTTCTCTGCGGCGCGCCGGTATTATAAAAAGTGTAAAGGGACCGCAGGGAGGATATCTGTTAACCCGTTCTGCTGCAAAAATAACAGTCGCCGAAGTAATCCTGGCATTAGAGGGAAGCTATTATCTTCCGGATGAGGATATCTCCGGGGAGAATGGCAGTGCAGCGGCGGCATCCGCCATACAGAGTCAGGTCGTGGACGCAGTGAACCATCAGATGGACCGGCTGCTTCAGAGTATCACGCTGGAGGATCTGGAGAGAGAATATCAGAATTACAATGCAAATAATGAATTGATGTACTATATTTAGGAACTGTTGCAGGATGCATCCGTGATTTTGTTATAGATCCTTAGATAAGCAGGTTTGTAAAAAGCGGGATGGCCGGATTCATATTGTTTTTCCGCCACACGGCGATCAGATGCAGAGGATCTGTCTTGTAAAACGGAACGGACAGTACGGAAGTGTTGGAATCCGATATGCAGTTCTCATCCATGACGGAAAAGCCGAGCCCCGCCTCCACTTTCAGAAGTGCGTTCTGGATAGAAGTGGCGTAGATCGTCCCTGCGGGTGTGAAATTGTGGCGCTCGCAGAACTGGACGATATTGTGGTATGCACCGGCGGATACCTCCGGGGAGATGGCGATCATCATCTCCGTACACAGCATGTCCCAGTCAAAGGAATCATGGGATGCAAGCGGATTGGATTTGGAGATGACGCATTTGGGATGAGACTGGAAAAATACCTGGTAGACAATCTCGTCCGCCGGATAATCCTCCAGGTCAAAGCTTAACGTCAGCGCGATATCAATGCCGCCGTTTAAAACACCTTCGCGAAGCTCCCGGAATGTGCCGCTGGTGATATCGATGCGGACATTGGGATGACTTTTGCGCAGCCGGGTCAGCTGATCCGGCAGAAAATTCTCGGAACGCTGGGTCTCCAGCACGCCCAGGTGCAGATGGCCGGTCTCTCCGAGCTAGGCGTTTTTGGCTTTTTGCACGGCTGTGTTCCCTAATTGTAATAATTTTGAACAGTCTTTTTTTTTTAATTTTTGGGTTCCAAATTA
>JAJBTR010000350.1 GCA_020860745.1 Lachnospiraceae bacterium
CACTAATGAAATATAGTAATGAATAAGCAGAATTGTAGACTTCTAATATTGTGGCGGCGGTAATGAAAGTGTTTGATATATATTATAGCCGGCAGGAAGAAATAAAAAGTGAAACACTGGCCAGGAGGAAATGAGAATGATACCTTTATCAATGTCAAAATCCGGAGAGATTGTTGTAATCAAAAAGATTACGGGAAAGGATGAAATCCGGCAGCATCTGGCGGAGCTTGGCCTGGTAGTGGATGAGACGGTGAAGGTCGTGACAGAGGTGGACGGCAATCTGATCGTTCAGGTAAAAGAGAGCCGGATTGCTCTCGACAGAACCATGGCAAACCGGATCATGGTGTAAATGCGAGTGATCGAAGAGACAGGTGATTGTTCCCGGTCGGTCCTGGACTATGAAACCAGGTAAAGAATAAAGCAACAGGATGGAGACAAACAGGCTGCGCACAGTCCGATTTGACTATAAAACAGACAGGGACGGAAGCCCGGTCAATGATAATTTAAAAAAGTTGTGAGTGGAGTGGGAGGAATGAATCCGGATGAAACTCCATGTAACGGGAAAGGAGATTATATGAAAACATTAAAAGATGTGCCGGTCAGCGGAACCGCAGTGGTGAAACGTCTTCACGGCGAGGGACCGACCAGACGCCGGATTATGGATATGGGTATCACCAAGGGCGTAGAGATCCTGGTGAGAAAAGTGGCGCCTCTGGGCGATCCCATCGAACTGAATGTCCGCGGATATGAGCTCAGCATCCGGAAAGCGGACGCGGAAATGATAGAAGTAGAGTAAACGCAAAGTTTGAGTTATGAAACAGGACTTCGCACATGCAATGGCGCAGGTCGAAATCAGAAAATCGCAGAGAGGAGAATTACATGAGCATTAAGATTGCACTTGCGGGTAATCCGAACAGCGGAAAAACGACGCTGTTTAATCAGCTGACCGGAAGTTCCCAGTATGTGGGAAACTGGCCCGGCGTTACCGTAGAGAAAAAAGAAGGAAAATTAAAAGGTTATAAAGGTGAGGTTGTCATCCAGGATCTGCCGGGCATTTATTCCCTTTCCCCCTACACACTGGAGGAGGTTATCACCCGTACATATCTTGTCAATGAGCGTCCGGACGCGATCTTAAACATTGTGGACGGAACGAACTTTGAGCGTAACCTGTATCTGACCACACAGCTGATGGAGCTGGGGATCCCGGTTGTCATTGCAGCCAACATGATGGATATCGTTCGAAAGAACGGCGACAAGATTGACGTCAAAAAAGTGGCGGATCAGCTTGGCTGTGCCGTGATTGAAATCAGCGCGCTGAAAGGCGAGGGCGGTTTTGAGGCGGCGGAGCAGGCTGTGGAGGCTGCAAAGAAAGCGAAGTACGCAGAGCCGCTTCACGTATTTACGGGAAGCGTGGAGCACGCGATCGCTCATATTGAGGAGTCTATCGAGACCAAGGTGAAAAAAGAAAATCTTCGCTGGTACGCGATGAAACTGTTTGAGAGGGACTCCAAGATCCAGGAGGAGCTGAATTTCCCCGCTGATCTGATGGCGCATATTGAGACTCATATTGAGGAATGCGAGAAGGAAATGGATGATGATTCCGAGAGTATCATCACTAACCAGCGGTATTCTTACATCAGCAAACTCTGTGACAATACGGTGAAAAAGGCATCCTCACTCCATGAGATGACAGTTTCTGATAAGATCGACCGTATTGTGACAAACCGTGTTCTCGGACTTCCAATTTTTGCCGGGATTATGTTCCTCGTATTCTGGGTGGCAATGAATACTGTCGGTGCATTTCTGACAGACTTTGTCAATGATGTTGTCTTTGCGGACGGCATTTGTGCCTGGCTCGGAACCGTGCTGGATAACGCAGGTGTCACCTCGTGGCTGGCAGGCCTCTTAAATGACGGTATTGTGGCCGGCGTGGGCGCTGTTCTCGGCTTTGTGCCGCAGATGTTAGTCCTGTTCCTGATGCTCTCGTTTTTGGAGCAGATCGGATATATGGCGCGTGTGGCTTTCGTTCTGGACAGAATTTTCCGCAGGTTCGGGCTTTCCGGAAAATCCTTTATCCCGATGCTGGTAGGCGTCGGCTGCGGTATTCCGGGTGTTATGGCTTCCCGTACCATCGAGAATGAGAAAGACCGTCGGATGACGGTAATGACGACGACCTTTATGCCCTGCGGCGCAAAGATGCCGATCATCGCCATGATCGCGGGCGCGATGTTCCCGGCTCATCAGGGTCTGGTCTCCGTATCCGCTTACTTTATCGGTATCGCGGCGATCATCCTGTCCGGTATCATGTTGAAGAAGACAAAGCCTTTTGCGAGCGACCCGACACCTTTTGTCATGGAGCTGCCCGCTTACCACATTCCGACCGTTGGTTCTATTCTCCGTCCTACCTGGGAGAGAGGATGGTCCTTTATCAAGCGCGCGGGTACGATCATTCTCGCATCTACCGTGCTGATCTGGTTCCTCCAGGGATTTGGAGCGACAGGTTCCGGCTTTGGTATGGTCGCGGATTCCAATGATTCCATTCTCGCGGCGATCGGCAGCGCTGTTTGCATCATTTTCCGCCCGGCCGGATTCGGCGACTGGCGCGCGACGGTGGCGGCTGTCACGGGTCTGATTGCAAAAGAGAATGTTGTAGGTACTTTCGGTATCCTCTATGGCGGATTTGATGAAGTTGCAGAGGATGGCGCAGAGATCTGGGGTGCCTTGCAGGCGGCTTACACACCGCTTTCCGCGTATGCGTTTATGATCTTTAATCTCCTGTGCGCTCCGTGCTTCGCGGCGATGGGTGCCATCCGGAGAGAGATGAACAATACGAAGTGGTTCTGGGCTGCGATTGGCTACCAGTGTTTCCTGGCTTACACCGTATCTATTATTGTATTCCAGATTGGCAGCGCGATCGGCGGAAACGTACATCCGGTCGGTCTGGTTGTGGCGATTGCGATGCTGGTTGCGTATGTATATATGATTGTTCGCAAGAACCCGTATGCGAAAGGCAATGCGGTAACTGCATAGATAGTGTTCTGTTTGTTGGACGGATGCGGAAGATATATGGCTTCCTATATCTTCCGCATCCTGTTTTGACATTTTATGCAGTTGTGAATAGACTGCGTTACTGTTCACTCGTCAGCCACTCACACCGCTGAGTGGCTGCGAGCCAGCGCCAAAATGCTGGTTTTTAGCATTTTGTGTGCATCCCGCGGAGCGTGTTACGTTCACCAGGCTGGCTAGCCTGTGAAAAGTAACTAGAATGCAGAATGGATGGATAAATGACAATATTATACTGGCGCAGAAGAAGCCGGTGTGATATGATAATTACAATTCGAATCGGTATTTCAATATTTGAATGTATGGGAATTGATTCTGCAAGATTGATTTGAGATGCCGGAAGTAATCCGGCAGAACAGGAGGGAGCTATGGCAACAGTGATTGTCGCGATTATTGTTTTCGGAATCGTCGGGTTGGATGTCTGGTATCTGTTGGACGACAAGATTCATCATAAGGGCAAGATCAGCTGCAGCGGTAACTGCCTGGAGGGCTGTTCCGGCTGTGGAGGCGGTTGCTCGGGTTGTAAGAATGGTTGTCATTAGATAACGCATTAGCTGATCATTATTAGAGAAGCAAAATTCAGAATAGGAAGATATGATGAGCAGGAAACGAAAATGGTTTTCTGCTCATTTTGGCACAGCATTAGAAACTGAACTATGCAAACATATTCATCGCAAATACTCCGACAATGCTGATGATAAAAAGAATCATGCCGGCGTTGCCGAAAATCGCTTTGGCCGTCTTTTTAGCAGACATTTCATATTCTCCGGAATACAGGACGATCTTCCGGAAAGACAGGATGAACTGCACCAGACCGACGATCGCCAGACCGATGAAAAGCAATTCATATAAGACCAGTCCAATCATAGCGCCCGGATTCATGAAAAAGGCAGTGAAGATTGTTTCAATGGAATCGCCGCTGATCCATTGCAAATAGTCGAGTTTTTCCAGGAAAAAGGTTCCGACGAAGCCGCCGAGGAAGTTGACCGTCATGTGGAAAGAGATCGTGTATCTGATTTTCCCGGTGCGGATATATACGTATGCGAAGAGACAGCCCAGTCCGAATGCATAGAAAAACTGATAAAAATTGCCATGAATCATTCCGAAAATGAGTCCGGAGAGCAGAATTGCCATGCGGTCTCCGAAGACGATGACGCGGTCAATCAGCAGCTTCCGGAAGATCAGTTCCTCCAGAACCGGTGCGAGAATAACAGAGAACAGAAAGACCATTCCAAGGCTGCCGGTCGTCATCATATCCTGGATGTCCGAGGTCAGCTCCGCGCCGGAGAGGGCGCTGATCAGGGCGCAGACGAGGTTGCCGATGATGTTTCCCGCTTCCATAATGAATATGGCGATGCAGAGCGTGGAAAACCACTTTCCCGCTTTCATCTTATTCTGATACAGATTCATCGCGGGTAGCCTGCGCATGATGATGGCGCAGACCGGCATTGCAACCAGATACTGGGGCGCAAGAGAGACGATCCAGTACAGACCCGGATAGCGGTAGAGGCTTCCAGGAGCAAAAAATTCAATGACAATGCTTAAAATGACCTGGACTACAAGTATTAATATGATCAGTGCAAAATATGCAAATCCTACTCTTGAGAAAAATTTTTTATTATTCATCAGATTACGTACTCCTCGGAATGTTTTCTCCCATTATAAAATCGAAATATGAAAAAACTATTAACAAACACAGAATAAAATCTGATATAATTTTTTTGCTCCGATAATCTATAAAACGGGAGCCAGATCAATATGGAGGAAAACTATGAATCTGAAACAATTATGTGAAATGATAGAAATGCCGGCCGAGGTCACGAAAACAGTTTTATCCCTGTCAGAGAGACTGACACAGACGGGGCTGATTCGCGTGATTACACAACAGGAAAAAGCGTGGGAAGCATGTTCTGAGCTGGAGGACCTTTGCGGGGAGGACAGGGATGGATATACGATGCTTACCTATATGTTGCTGGCGGCTCTGGAGACGCAGGTGATATATCAGAAAAGAGGGATCAGCGATGATATTTTTTCTGATACTATGAAGTGTTTTTCCAGATTTGTGCGGGAGCACAGAGCAAGCTTCGGAAGATACGGGTTTGATCGGGGGTATTGGACATACCGGCAGCTGTCGATGACGCTGTTTCGAATCGGGACACTGGAGTATGAGTATGCGGACAGGGAACAGGTGACCTATATCCATATCCCGACAGGAGCGAAGCTGGAAAAACCGCAGTGTGCAGAGCCATATGCGGCAGTGCTTGATTTTACTGCAAAGTATTACAGTGACCGTGCGAATTACGAATTTATCCTTGATTCGTGGCTTTTGTCTCCCACTCTTGACGACCTGCTGGATCCGGATTCGAGGATTATTCAGTTTAAAAATTGTTTTCAGATGGACTCCTGGGATAAGAGCGCCGCAGATGCCCTGCAGTGGGTCTTCGGGAGAAGAGACCTGAGTTATGAAAAACTTCCGGAGCATACGTCGCTGCAGCGCAGGATGAAGCAGTATTTGTTAAATGGCGGTGTCATCGGTTGCGCCAGGGGGCATTTAAAAGGATTCTGAAACTTTATCGTGTCTGTCTGGTCCTTAAACGGTTTTTCTGAGATTGGAAATACTCCTGTGCGGACAGAGGTTTTCCGGAATCTGAGGCAGGTGTGCGGTTTTCGCCGTGGGAATGAACCAATGTTTTTTCTTTGTCGATATCCTTTGCCGGCACGTAATTCCCGTTGGGCTGCTGCACCCTCGCTTTCACATTGTCCGCCATGAGTGCGGCGAAGATGCGCAGGACGCGCGCCTTTACATCCGGGTCGTAGACCGGCGCGGCCACCTCGACCCGGCGGATGGTGTTGCGGGTCATAAAGTCGGCGGAAGATAAATAAACTTCCTCGCCGTCGGCGCCGAAAATATAGATCCGGGAATGTTCCAGATAGCGCCCCACGATGCTTCGGATCGTGATATGGTCTGTCATGCCGGGAACGCCGGCGATGAGGCAGCAGGCGCCGCGGACGATCAGTTCAATCTCAACGCCGACCTGGGAAGCCTCGATGAGTTTGTCGATGATCGTTTTGTCGGTCAGGGAATTCATCTTGGCGCCTACGTAGGCGGGCTTTCCCTCCCTGGCCAGAGCGATCTGCCGGTCAATCTTTTGCAGGATGGGTTCTCTCAGCGCTTTCGGGGCGATGAGCAGGTGTTTTGTCTCCGTCATTACTTCCCCGAGGAAAAGCTGCTGGAAGACTTCGTTGGCCTCGGCGCCGATTTCCTGATGCGCGGTCATGAGAGAAAAATCCGTGTACAGGCGGGCGGTCGTCTCATTGTAATTTCCGGTGCCGATCTGGGTATAGTAAAAGTTGCTTTCGTCTTTTCGCATTGTGACAAGGCAGAGCTTGGAATGGACTTTCAGGTTGTCGAGTCCGTATAAAATGCGGCAGCCGGCTTCCTCCAGGCGCCGCGACCAGTCGATATTGTTCGCTTCGTCAAAGCGGGCGCGAAGTTCCACCAGCACATCCACTTCCTTGCCGTTCTCGGCGGGGCGGATCAGCGCGCTGACGACTCTGCTGTGGTTTGCCACGCGGTAGAGCGTCATCCGGATAGACACTACATCCGGGTGTTCGGCAGCTTCTGTCAGCATTTTTAAGAAAGGCTCTATGCTGTCATAAGGGTAGAAGAGCAGCCGGTCTTTTTCCTCAATCTGTTCCAACATACTTCCACGCAGATTGATCTCCCGGGGAATCTGCGGGGAAAAACGGTCAAAGAACAGTGTAGAGTCGCTGCGCAGGATATCCCGGATTTCGGAGTAAAAGGACAGATCCAGCGGAGCCTGTGAGCGGAAGACGTGGGATTCCTCCAGTCCCATCTGTTGACAAAGCGCTTTTAAGATATCGGCTTCCAGTGGCCGGGTGTACTCCAGTTTGATCGGGCGGAGACGTTTCCGCTGGCTGACCAGCTGTTCCATGATACTGCGAAAATCAGCTTCGTCGTCGTACACATCTTCGTCGGGGTCGATGTCCGCATTCCGGAGAATACGGATCAGAGATTTTGTTTTTACATTGTAGTTTCCGAATATTTTTCCGGTAAAATGCAGAATTAACTCTTCTGTCAGAATGAAACGGTTCTCCCGTCCGGAAATTCGTATTAATCGGGGAAGCATTTCACCGCTGCAGGGGACGATGCCCAGCTTCTTTTTCCCGTTTGCCTCAAGAATTGCGATGGCATAGATATCCTGGTTGTTCAGGAAGGGAAAAGGCTGTTTTTTGCCGATGACCAGGGGGGCAAGAAGCGGGCGGATGGATGTTTTGAAATAGGCCCGCAGAAATAATCTGTCCTGCTCCTCCGTCTCCCTGTAATCCAGAAGCTCCACGCCGTGCAGGGAAAGTTCTTTTTTCAATTCTGTAAAATCATGATCTTTGCGCCGGGTCAGGGTTCTTGTCTGACTGAAGATTGCTGTGAGCTGCTCCGCGCAGGTCATGTGTGTCTTGCTATCCCGGATGTCCTCCGATATCAGCATCTGGTCAAACAGAGAGCCGACACGGACACGGAAAAACTCGTCCAGATTGCTCTGAAAAATGGAGAGAAAAGAGAGGCGTTCGCCAAGCGGGTTCTGAAGTGTCTCCGCCTCCTCCAGTACACGCGTGTTGAATTTCAGCCAGGATAATTCCCGGTTATCGTAGCAGGAGTTGATAAGGGCATCGGATTCCGCGGCGGATTCGGTTGGCAGGGTTTCCTCCGAAGCCTGTTCTGCTTTATCGTCTGCTTTCCTGCCGGGCATCGGAGCGGGATGCTTCCGCCGGAACAGCAGGGATACGATGTTTCTGAAAAATGATATCATGGAAAACTCCTTATTGTTAAAAATCTATACCTTTGAAAGGGCTTTGGTTCGATGAATCAGATAATAGTTCTGTGATAGTTTGTCCTCTATTCCAGAATATCATTTGGGGAAGTTTTTGCAAAGAGAAATCTTGGTAAAGTTTGTAAAGAACTACAGGGAGTATGACGGGAAAAATTCCTTGACAGATGAAAGGAAATAGGGTAGAATCAAATCTATTAAGCGATTTGCGGGTGTAGTTTAGTGGCAAAACTCCAGCTTCCCAAGCTGGCTATGAGGGTTCGATTCCCTTCATCCGCTTTCAAAAGGTCAGAAGCATTTTTTGAGGAATGCTTCTGACCTTTCTTAATGCAGGAGCACATCCTGATATTCTTCCTCATGTTCTTTGTGGTATGTGTTCAGATATTCTGTAATCTCATCCAACCCCTCATTGCTGAAGTCGAACAGGGCGGTCTCTTTGGCACTGTCGTCCGTATGGTCATAATTATACGGGCCGGGCCAGGTGGTCACCCGGAGCTTTTTGCTGTCGTCAGCATCTGTAAATTTTTCAATGCGGTAGTGCATGCCCTGAAAGCTGCCGTGGAACCAGGTCTTCTTGTAGAAGCGGATGTTGAAGAGATCTATGCGCTGAATCTGACGTGGAGTTTCTGTTGCCATAATAATAGATTTCCTTTCTCTGAGGTTTGTGATGATTTATTGTGCTCTGCTCTATGCCGGATTAAAATGGAGTATCTTTTGTCCCGGAACTTGTTGTACGGATCAGTATAACACAAATTTTTCCTTTACAAAAGATATTTGCGATATTACAATAGAAGAAATCCATGGTTATGTTACTTTTCACAGGCTGGTCAGTCTGTGAACGCAGCACAGTTATTACAATCGTAAGTATATTTTTATGAGGAGGTAAGAGCATTATGGGCAAGAAAGTCGGAGTATCACAGGAGGAGAAAAATCTTTCCTATTATAAGTATTACGAGCAGGACCTGGCGCAGATTCCGGAGGAGAAACTGGCGATACTGGCCGCAGGTCCGGCAGATCCGAAGACGCTGATTCCTTTTTCTGAGCGTCAGCTTTTCCTGGAGGGAAAGGATGAAGCGGCAGGGTATTGTCAGGTTGGTTTCGGCATCCTGGAGGACGGCACGGCAGAGGTGTGCAATACGACCTATATGCCTGGCGTGACCAGTGAGATGCTGGACTGGTGGTTTCCCTGGCATTCGGTGGGATCTGATCTGAGATATAAGATCTGGGATCCGGAGGATCACTATTTTGCACGGGCAGACCGGGCGGACTATGTGACAGACCCGGCGGTTCCGATGAATGAGAAGACATGGGGAATCAATCACTATATCATTGAGGATGTGGGACCAGGTCCGGAGTTTTTAAAGCTCTGCTTCAAGAAGCCGTCCGACCTGGGTTACGATATGGCGGCGATTGGCACGGAGAAGTGCAAATCTATGGTCTGCGCCATCGGCGAGAACTCCTGTGCTGCGGTAATGACGCACAAGTGGTATCCGTATCAGGATGGCGTGATGTTCTGTTCCAGATTCTGGATCGGATATGTAATGACGGAGACCGGCGAAGTGGTCAAGGCTCTTCCGGATGGAGTCAGTCTTCCACCCATCGTGCCGCAGGGACTGTATGCGCACAACATCAAAGAGTTTACAAATCTGGCGTCAATTCTCCCTACCCTTTACGAGGAGGAGAAAGATATTTTCTAGTACAGCGTTTCATAAATAACTAGACTTTATGCGCTGGATGTTTTTCTGAGAGTGCAGGTTAAAAAACGTAGGCGTAGCGGGCTACGCTGAGGATTTTTGACCTGTACTATCGGGGAAACAGACAAGCAGAAAGGCCTGGTTATTTTGAAAACGCTGTACTAGGTTTTACAGGGATGCCGCACGGAACAAAACGAATCCGTGCGGCACCTTTTTCATTATTTGTTTTTCCGTTCAAAGATCAGCTTAAACAGCCAGTGTGTGAAAGGACTGGCGGCGTACATATTCCACAGAAGCGCCATGGGGAACTTTTTCAGCACGGTTCCCACCCAGATGGCGGGGAGATTGACGATGCTGTTTCCCACCAGAATGACGTTGAAAAGGATGGAGGCAACCATGCTCATAGTCGGGCACATGATGCCGACCGTGCAGGCCTGCCGCATGAGCTGGCACAGGTAAGGATTGTCCCGCTCAGGGTTCATATGTCTGGCGGCCAGCTTTGCGCCGAGACGGGTTCCCCACAGATTGGAAAAGATAAAAACAAACAGTCCCATATAGGAAGCCTCTACGGCTGCGCCGAGAAAGACACTGTTCGTCATGTTGCTCAGACCTCCGGCGAGTGTGCTGTATCCCTGCTTGATTGCTACGTTATAAACCTCCATTCCGTAGGCCATGGCGTAGGACATGATCAGCCCGAAAATGACTCCCTGAAATTTTATTTTTGGCATGATTTGGATCCTCCTGAAATAATATTTTCTTCTGATGAAAAAAAGCGCACAGTCCATCGGAACTGTACGCTTTGCTTTTGCCGCTACACAATATTTTTACTCTATCACTTTTTGCCCGGAATGCAAAAGGCATTTTTACTAAAAAAATGCAATGATTCAGAATCGGGCTCGAAAATGCAGAAAACCTGTCCGACGCTGAATCATTACAAAAATAATAATATCAGGGGGGAAAATAAATACAACTGTAAAAAAGAGACTTGAATCCTGAGCGTAATTAGCATAGAATAAAAAGTAATATGGAAAAATGCTGATGACGGGAAAGCCTGTGTACTTCGTGACGGAGTGCGTGTGGCTTGTCCGGCGACAGGAGGCGGGACAGAATGTACAAGAAATCAAAAAAGAAACGGATTCTTACGTCAATTATCGTGATTATCATTTTGATCGCTATGGTTGTGGTTATGTTATTATCCGCGTTGGCATATTAAGGAACGGTCGCAAAATAATATGTACATCCTGCACTATCTGATACGCAAATCACAGCCTTTAAAATCTTCGATGTAGCCCGCTGCACCTCCGGTTTTAAAGACTGAGCTTTACGCATCATTCAGCACAATCTGTACATATTATTTCACGACAGTTCCTAAGGCGGCCCGGATGACAGAAAGGCGGACATTCACAATGAAAAAATGGAAAAAGGCGGTTCCTGTATTATCTGCGGTGGTTGTTGCCGCAGCGTGCTTTGGTGTGACCGGTGCACGGGCGGGGAGCACGGAGAATGAAACGATTCTGGATGGGATATATATTGGCATTGTAATTGGGGGCGGTATGACCTATGAGGAGGCGCAGTCTGCGAGTGCAGATGATGTAGAGTAGATCTGCAGGGAGACGGTTACACTGGCTGTCGAGGAAAATTCGCTCGAGACGACGCTGGAAGAGATGGGATTTTCTGAGGATGTGGACGCTACGCTTCAGGAGGCGCTGCAGTATGGCAGGACAGGAAATCTGGTCATGCAGTACAAGGAGCAGAAAGACCTGGAACACGAGGACAAGGTGCTCCCACTGACGTTGACGGTTGATGAAGATCTGCTGACTGCTTATCTGGAGGAAAATGCCGATGCGGTGAACCAGGACGCGGTGGATTACGGTCTGACCCGTGAAAACGGGGAATTTGTGATCATAGAAGGTCAGAATGGCCTGGAAGTTAACGTTGAGGAATCTGTGCAGGTGATTGCGGATTATTTTGCGGAGGGATGGCAGGAGAGTCCCAGCATTGAGCTTGCGGTCACGGTGACAGAGCCGCAGGGAACTGAGGAAGAGTTATCAAAAGTGCAGGATGTTCTGGGCACATACAGTACGAACTATTCCTCTTCCACCAGCGGACGAAAGCAGAATGTCGCCAACGGTGCGTCGCTGATTAACGGCAGTGTGGTATATCCCGGCGAGACTTTTTCTGTGTATGAGACGGTCAGCCCGTTTGAGGCGGAGAACGGCTATGCTTTAGCGGGATCCTATGAGAACGGCACCACAGTGGAGACCTATGGCGGCGGAATCTGTCAGGTATCTACGACACTTTATAATGCGGTCATCCGGGCGGAACTGGAGATTGTAGAACGGTATGGACATTCTATGATTGTCACGTATGTGGATCCTTCGGCGGACGCGGCAATCGCCGGCACCTATAAGGATCTGAAGTTTACGAACAACACGGATGCGCCGATTTATATCGAGGGAGCGGCGGACGGTTCTACCATCCGGTTTACCGTTTACGGGGAGGAAACCCGCGCGTCCAACCGGGAGGTATCCTTTGTCAGTGAGACGACGAGTACGACGGAGGCTACCGTTGAGTTCAAGGCGACCAGTGCATCGATCGGTACCATTACAAAAGTGCAGAGTTCTCACACAGGAAAAACGGCGCGGCTGTGGAAGATCGTGACGGTGGATGGCGTGGAGGAGAGCCGAGAGGTCTTTAACAACACTACGTATAAGATGTCGCCGACAATTTATGAGGTGGGAACTTCCTCCAGCAATGAGGAGGCGGTTGCGGCAATGAAAGCAGCCATAGCGACCAATGATCTGTCGACGATTCAGGCTGCGGCAGCACAGTGGAATGATGAGGCGCTGGCGAAAGCCGCGGAGGAGGAAGCAGCTGCAGAAGAGGAAGCAGCTGCAGAAGAGGAAGCTGCGGAATCCTCAGTGGAGGAAAGCACTGAGTCATCCGCGGATTCCGGTTCTTCTGAGGAAACCGCAGATACATCAGAGGAATCAGCTGACTGACAGAATAATTGTTTTGTCTGCAAGGAAGAGGATATACCTGATTGGCAGACAAAAAATGCGGGAGCGTGAGGGGCTGCTCAGAGGGGCAGCCCCTGTTGTGATGGTGCATTACACAGATATATATTGCTGATATTGGGGTTAAAATCCTTAACAGTTTTCACCGGATACGGAGAGTGACAGATGAGACAGACAAGCGGAAATATACGGAGGTCTTTTGGTGCGGTGCAGCCGGGTGATGATATCATTGTGACAAAATGGGTCGGCCTGGAGGGAACCGTTCGTATTGTGCAGGAAAGAAAAGAGGCGCTGCTTCATCGTTTCCCTCCTTTTATGGTGGAGGAAGCAGCGGGTTTTTCCCGTTATTTGTCAGTGCAGCCGGAGCTGGCGGCGGCAAAGAAGGCAGGAGCGGCAATCCTTGAGCTCACCTGGGGCGGTGTGTTTGGCGGCCTGTGGGAGCTGGCGGAACAGGCGGGAGTCGGCCTGGAAATTAATCTGAAAAGGATACCGGTCCGTCAGGAGACCGTGGAGATTTGTAATTACTACGATATCAATCCCTATCAGCTTATCTCGGGCGGCAGCCTGCTTCTGGCAGCGCGGGATGGCTATGGTATGACATACCGGTTGCAGGCTGCGGGAATTCCTGCGGCTGTTGTGGGAAAAGCGGCCGTGGGAAACGACCGGGTCGTATTAAATGGTGGCGGGCGGCGGTTTCTGGAGCCGCCGAGGCGGGATGAGATTGAAAAAGTGCTGTGAGGTGATCAATAAAATGGTGCATTTAAACATTGTACTATATGAGCCTGAGATACCGGCAAACACCGGTAACATCGGAAGAACCTGTGTGGCGACCGGTACGCGGCTGCATCTGATCGAGCCTCTGGGATTTCAGCTGACAGAAAAAGCGCTGCGGCGCGCCGGCATGGATTACTGGAAGAACCTGGATGTGACGACTTACGTGAATTATGAGGATTTTCTGGAGAAAAATCCCGGGGCGAAGATCTATATGGCGACGACCAAGGGACAGCGCGTTTACACGGATGTTTCTTATGAGGAAGATTGTTACATTATGTTCGGCAAGGAGAGTGCCGGTATACCGGAGGAACTTCTGGCGCATAACCGGGAGCGCTGCGTGCGCATTCCGATGTTGGAAAAAATCCGTTCCCTGAACCTGGGAAATTCCGTGGCGGTGGTGCTGTATGAGGCACTGCGGCAGAATGATTTTTCCCAGATGCAGCTAGCCGGACATCTGACAAAATTTGCGGATTATATTGAATGATGGTAACTATTCAGGACAGTACTTCGCACTTGCTGCGAAGTGCGTCTGATAAAGTAAATAAAACAGGGAAAAGTCCCATCGCGCAGCGATTTCAAATGGACTTTTCCTCGTAACTGTGAAGGTACCGAACAGTTACGGGTGATGAGAACGTTGGAATCCGCGGGTATTACTGACATCCGGGATATTTGAATTTAAAATTCTGACGATATCAGGGAAAAACTGTGGGTAGAGCATCCGCAGGTTGAGTTATGATTTTGGAATTTGTCAGGATGTGAGGAATTGATATGGCTTTTATAAGAGCAAAAAATCTGAAACATCGTTTTTCCCGCAGAGACGAGGAGGGGCAGGTGATCGGCGAGGTCACTGCACTGGATGGGGTCGACCTGGATGTGGAAGCGGGGCAGTTTATCGCTATCCTCGGCCAGAATGGCTCCGGAAAGTCTACGTTCGCCAAACATCTGAATGTGCTGCTCACTCCTACGGAAGGGACACTGGTGGTGGATGATAAAAATGTGGATGATGTGTATGAAACCTGGAATATCCGGCAGTCCGCCGGTATGATCTTTCAGAATCCGGATAATCAGATTGTGGCCGGTGTGGTGGAGGAGGATGTGGCGTTTGGACCGGAAAATCTGGGGATGGAACCAGAAAAAATCTGCTCCCGGGTGGAGGAAAGCCTGGAGGCGGTAAACATGTCAGAGTTCCGCCGCCATTCCCCGAATAAGCTTTCCGGCGGCCAGAAGCAGCGCGTGGCAGTGGCCGGTGTGGTGGCCATGCATCCAAAGTGTATTATCATGGATGAACCTACCGCCATGCTTGACCCGAGCGGGCGGCTGGAGGTGCTGCAAACCGCGCATCGCCTGAACCAGGAAGAGGGCGTTACGGTAATCCTTATCACACATTACATGGAGGAGGCAGCGCAGGCTGACCATATTTTCGTTATGAACCGGGGAAGAGTTGTGATGCAGGGAGTGCCCCGGGAGATATTTTCCAGAGTAGAAGAACTGCAGGGATACGGCATGGATGTGCCGCAGATTACGCGGCTTGCCTATCGGCTTCGTCGGGATGGGATTACTTTGCCTGAGGGAATTTTGAATCGGAAGGAGCTGGCAGATGCCCTGTGCAGATGGGGAAAAGAGACGGAAAACCTGCATGCAGAAAGCAACACAAATAAAAAAATGCATATCGCCCCCCTGGAAGAGAGCAATCCGGGAGAAAAAGTGTCCCATAGCAGTCCTGAAGAAGCGGAGGATGATCCGGCGGCACAAAACAAACGGAAAGAAAAACTGCGTCTGGAACAGGTCTCCTTTTCTTATGGCGGCGGGACTGTTCACGGCGCACCGGTTTTAAACAATGTTTCCCTTACCGTTTATGAAGGAGATTTTCTCGGAGTGATCGGACACACCGGTTCCGGGAAATCCACGATGATTCAGCTTTTTAACGGTTTGTTAAAACCGAATGAAGGTAATGTATATTACGAAGATCAGAATATCTCGGCAGCCGATTTTTCCCTTCGGGCGCTGAGAGGCAGGGTTGGTCTGGTCTTTCAGTATCCGGAGTATCAGCTTTTTGAGGAAACTGTGTTAAAAGACGTGGCATTCGGGCCGAAAAATCAGGGACTGGATGCGGAGGCTGCATTGGAGAGAGCCCGGGAGGCGCTGCGGCAGGTGAAGCTGCCGGAGGATTGCTGGGAGATGTCGCCCTTTGATCTTTCAGGCGGCCAGAAGCGCCGCGTCGCGATCGCCGGTGTGATTGCCATGAATCCGTCCGTGCTGATTCTGGATGAGCCTACCGCGGGGCTGGATCCCCGGGGAAGAGACGAATTGTTCGGATTGATCCGGGAACTGCATGATCGTCTGCATATTACGGTGCTGCTGGTCTCCCACAGCATGGAGGATGTGGCGGAATATGTCAGCCGTATCGTAGTGATGAATCGAGGGGAAATCATGCTGGAGGGAATTCCGGAGGAAGTGTTTTCCCATATGAAAGAACTGGAAGCGGCCTCGCTGGCTGTTCCGCAGGTGACCTATCTGCTCCATGACCTGAAGGAGCGGGGATTCCCGGTCTCTGTGTGTGCGACAACCCTGGAGGAGGCAGAAAGAGAAATCAGGAAAATATGTTAAAGGATATCACGCTCGGACAGTTTTATCCTGCAGATTCCGTGATACACAGACTGGATCCGCGGGTAAAGCTTTTTTCTACAATTTTATATCTGGTTGCACTTTTTCTGATCAACGGTGTGGTGGGCTGGATTCTGGCAACGGTATTTCTTCTGGCGGTGATTGCTCTGTCGAAGGTGCCGTTTGTGATGCTGTGCAAGGGAGTGCGTGCAATCTGGGCGCTCATTGCGATCACGGCGGTCTGCAATTTGTTTTTTACGCAGGGGGAAGATGTGCTGTTCCAATGGAAGATAATCTGCATCACCGGGACAGGGATCCATCGGACCATTTATTACTCCCTGCGATTGATTTACCTGGTGGTGGGATCCTCGATTCTGACTCTGACCACCTCACCGACCCGCCTGACGGACGGCATGGAGGAGGGGCTATGGTTTCTGGCAAAAATCCGGATTCCGATTCACGAGATCGCCATGATGATGTCCATTGCCCTTCGTTTTATCCCGATTCTGGGGGAGGAGGCGGATAAGGTGAAAAAAGCACAGATGGCCCGCGGGGCTGATTTTGAGGAGGGGAATCTCCTGCAGAGGGTAAAAAGCCTGATTCCGATACTGGTTCCGCTGTTTGTGTCCGCGTTTCGCCGCGCCAATGACCTTTCTCTGGCTATGGAGGCCCGGTGTTACCGGGGCGGAGAGGGACGGACCAAAATGCACCCGCTGAAGTATGAGCGGAGAGACTGTCTCGCTTACATCGTGGCGTTTGCGTTCCTGGCGGCGATAGTTGCGGTGAGAGTTTTGTATCTTACGGTCTGGGGGAAATTGGGGATTTTGTAAAATGATTGCGGAGCTTGTTATTGTATAGTGGTAATCAGACAGAGTGCGGAACCGGGAGTTCAGAATAAGGAGTGGAAGGCGAACAGAACTATGGCGAGAATCAAGCTGGTGGTGGCCTATGACGGGACCAGCTATCACGGATGGCAGATACAGCCCGGCAAGATGACGATTGAGGAAAAGTTAAATACTGCGCTGACAGACCTGTTGGGCGAGAAAATCCGCGTGATTGGCGCCAGCCGTACGGATTCCGGGGTGCATTCGCTGGGAAATGTGGCGGTTTTTGATGCTGATACCCACATCCCGGCAGAGAAGATTTCTTTTGCCTTAAACCAGCGGTTGCCAGAGGATATTGTGGTGCAGGAATCGTGCGAGGCGGCGTCTGACTGGCATCCGCGGCATTGTGACAGTATAAAAACTTATGAATACCGGATCTTAAACCGAACCTTTCCAATGCCCACACGCCGGTTGGATACGTATTTTTATCATTATCCGCTGGACGCGGAGCGGATGGAGGAGGCGGCGAAGTGGCTGGAAGGCACCCATGATTTTAAAAGCTTCTGTTCGACGAATACGGCGGTGAAGACCACTGTGCGGACACTTTATTCCTGCGAAGTGACACGGGCAGAGGATATCATTACTATCCGGCTTAGCGGAAGCGGATTCCTCTATAATATGGTGCGCATCATCGCCGGCACACTGATTCCCATCGGGGCGGGACAGATGGAGCCGGAGGAGATTACCCGGATCCTGGAGGAAAGGGACCGGGCGGCGGCGGGTCCGACGGCGCCGGCACACGGGCTGACGATGATGGGGATTGATTTTATAGAATAAGCCAGGTTTGATGAAAAATTAATTTTGAAAAATATTCTGTAAAGCATAAAAATCTGTTGACATTAAAAAATGGCTGTAATATAATGTCAAAGTCTGACAAGACGTGTTTTTGTCGTGTTTTCATGACAAAATCTCCGAGAGACTGTGCGACAGCATTTGAATAGAAAATGGCCGGGGTGGGATCCGGCTGCCGAAAATCCTGTATCAGGTATTCTCCACAAGCCTGCATATGGGAAATCGGACGATGTGGACACATGATCTAACCTTTTTATGATCTGAGGCGGAAGTGACCGGACATCTCTTTTGGCGAGGATCGGATAATCGATTCAAGGAGGAACATGCAATGGATACATTCATGGCAAAAAATGAAGCTATTGATAGAAAATGGTATGTAGTGGATGCTACAGGATATACATTAGGCCGCTTATCTGCAGAGATCGCAAAGATTTTAAGAGGTAAGCACAAGCCGATTTATACACCGCACATCGATACCGGTGATTACGTGATCGTGGTCAACGCTGAGAAGATCAAAGTGACAGGCAAGAAGCTGAATCAGAAGATTTATTATCATCACTCCGAGTATGTCGGCGGTATGAAAGAGACATCTTTAAAGGAGATGCTTGCAAAGCACCCCGAGAGAGTGATTGAGCATGCAGTTAAAGGTATGCTTCCGAAAGGACCTCTGGGCAGACAGATGTACAAAAAGCTGTTTGTTTATGCCGGACCGGATCACAAGCATGCGGCTCAGAAACCTGAAGTTTTGACATTTTAATCGGTGAGGAGGTAATAGATCATGGCGAATACAAATTATTATGGAACAGGCAGAAGAAAAAAATCTGTTGCCAGAGTATATTTAAAGCCCGGCACAGGAAAAGTTACCATCAACAAGAGAGATATGGATGATTATTTTGGTTTTGAGACACTCAAGATCATCGTTCGTCAGCCGCTGGTTGCTACAGATACCGCGGATAAATTTGATGTTCAGGTGAATGTAAAGGGCGGCGGATATACCGGACAGGCCGGCGCTATCCGTCACGGCATCGCACGTGCGCTGCTTACTGTAGATGCAGATTACAGACCGGTGCTGAAGAAAGCCGGATATCTGACACGTGACCCGAGAATGAAAGAGCGTAAGAAATACGGTCTCAAAGCGGCTCGTCGCGCACCTCAGTTCAGTAAGAGATAATTGTCCGAAAAAATGGACTTGCAAAACCCGGAAAAGCCAGTGTTTGTGCGGCTTCCCGGGTTTTTTGTTACCTGAAACCGGTTTTGTCGGCTTTGTCTTGATTTGTCGTAATTTGACCCGTTTTTTCCTTAAATTTACTGTTAATGAAGTGGTCAAAACGCTAAAAAACGGCAAAATCTGTTAATGAAGTGGGCAAATTTCGCCTCTGAAAGGGGCTGATTTGAGGGCTGTTTTTGGCTTCGACATCGCCTGTTTTTTCTCTGATTTTTTTATTGTCAGCGGCCTCATTTGGTGAGGTCCTGATTTGTCAGTTTTCTCTGATTTTGTCCTGATTTGATAAATTTAATACAGTTTTATATTACATAGCGCATTTTGTGAATTCCTTAGATGGATAGCAGGATGCGCTTTTTTTATTTCATAGGAAAATTCGTTCTAT
>JAJBTR010000353.1 GCA_020860745.1 Lachnospiraceae bacterium
AATGTCTTGTCATGGGGTTTGGTCTTGGATAAAAAGTTCGTGAAACAACCCTGGTAACCACAGACCTCATATTGACTTTTACTCCATAAATGTTACAATGTGCATAAGTTTGAGCCGGAGGGGCCGGCATGGCACGCCCAAATCACTGCCGGCTCCGTAACTGGTTTGTTTTTCCTACGATTTACCACAAAAAAGGAGTAGATTCCATGTATAACCCAAACGAAAACCGTTTCGGTGACCCCGAGGATCAGTTTACACGTCCGCCCCGGCGAGCCGCATCCCCCATGGCCATGGCAGCCGTGTCCTGCGCCATCATTGCGATTCTGACCTCTATCACCGGAATCGTCTCTATTATTTTTGCCTCGCTGGGCATCCTGTTTGCCTGCCTCTCAAAAGGCTCCCGCTCCAAACCTGAGCGGGCGACAAAATACGCGTTCCGCATCAGCATCATCGCCATGATCATCAGCGGTGTCCTGATGCTTTTCAGCTTAGTCACGGTGATCAGGCAATACGGAAGCCTGCAGAATTACTATAACTCTTACCTTGAAATGATAGAAGAAAACTACGGCATTGATCTGGAAGACATCTACGGCATCGATTCCGGACAGGATTACGATATTGATTCAGATACGGGCTATACGCCGGAGACCGGTACCGGCGAAGCACTGTAACCCAGGATGAGATTGGAGTAAAGATTATGAATAAGACAAACGCACAAATCAAAGCCTCCGCCCGGCAGAATCTGCTCGGCCACTATAAGCCTGTCATTGCGGCTTTGATCATCACAGAATTGATTACCCTTATCCTGAACATCCCTTTTGACAGTATGGCACAGCAGGGCATCGCTTTCGGCGTCCCCTCCCGGATTGTTCTCGGCTTTCTCGGCTCGCTGGTTATATCGCTGATCGCGACGCTGCTTCAGGCCGGCGTCTCCCATATCCATCTGCAAATTGCCAGAGGGCAGGATGTCAGGTATAAAGATATGTTTATTGTATGCAGGAACCGTCCGGACCGCTATCTGGGCTATGGTCTGCTGACGATACTGCTCGCACTGATCTGTATTCTACCGGGCTATCTGTGTATAATTCCTTCTTTGACCGGATCCTACACTATGGCAGCTATCACACTGACGCTTTTGGGCTGCGTCCTTATGCTCATTGGCTGCATTGTGATGATCATTGTTCTTCTTTCCTGGTCTATGACCATCTTCCTTCTCCTGGATGACAGTGATATCCGTGTGATGGACGCAATCCGCCGGAGCCGGCAGATGATGCGCGGGAAAAAAGGACGCTTCTTCGGCCTTGGCTTATCTTTTATCGGCTGGATCTTGTTCAGCATCCTCAGCTTTGGCATTGCGCTTCTGTGGATTATTCCATACCTCTCACAGAGCCAGGTCTGCTTCTATCTGGAACTGCTCCCGGAATCAGCAGAACAGACGGCAGACGATGGTTCGGCGAATCCTTAATACAAGAGATATGTTGTTGTATTGCAGACATGTAACAAATGAACGCATTTGCCAACATATAATCGGTTTACTGTGATATTTCAGACAATCGATAAATAAACGTTCGTTAAAAAACAAGCAACGATGCACGAAAACGCATCACTGCTTGTTTTTAATGAATTATTTCTTACATTTTTCATCATTTAGTTCCCGGTTTTATCATTCTATAAAGCCGGCTTACTATGCATCCCCTCACAACGGTTACTTCACCCGGATGCTCTGCAACACACTTCCCAGCTTCCCGGCCGCGGTTTCATAAGCATAGCCATCCATCTCATCCGTAAGGAAAGCAGTCTCCCCGCTCACACCCTCCGCGGTCACATAGGAAACTTCTCCGAACGCAGCCTCAACCTCCGCAGGCTCTGCAGATGTACGAACGAAATAGCGGTTCGTCAGGCGGCGGTAATCTTCCAGCTCCACCTTTTCGGGATTCCACTCCATTGTGATGCTCACATGCTTATGCCGGACGATATCGACCACATCCGCCACCACAGCGCTGGCCGTCGGCAGTTTGCCTGCCCCACTCCCGTAAAACATGGCGTCGCCTAACATATTTCCCCGGACAAAGATAGCGTTGAACACACCATTCACCCCATACAGCGGACTGCTCTCGTCCAGAAGGCAGGGCGCCACCAGAGCACAGTATCTGTCCCCCATCTTATAGCTGGAAGCCAGCAGCTTGATTCTCCGGCCCATCGCCTTCGCGTAACGGATATCCGCCGCGGTAATTCCCGTAATACCCTCTGTGTGGATATCCTCAAAATCCACCTGCTGTCCGCAGATCAACGATGTCAGAATAGCGATCTTCCGGCAGGCATCGTGTCCCTCAATGTCCGCCGTGGGATCCGCCTCCGCAAATCCTTTCTGCTGGGCATCTTTCAGAACATCGTCAAACTCCGATCCCTCGTCAGACATTTTTGTCATCATATAATTGGTGGTTCCGTTTAAAATACCGGAAATTTCCTCAATCACATCCGCAGTCAGGCAGCTATTCAGCGGGCGGATGATCGGTATCCCGCCGCCGACGCTCGCCCCAAACAGGCAGTTTAAACTCCGCTCCTGCGCCAGAGCAATCAGCTCTGCACCGTGCTTCGCAATCAGCGCCTTGTTGGAAGTAGCAAAGTGCTTTCCTGCCAGAATGGCTCCCTTTGCAAAAGCAAAAGCCGGCTCCACACCGCCCATGGCTTCCACCACAACAGCTACTTCCTCATCGTTGCGGATCACCTCATAATCGTGAACCACCAGATTCTCATACGGATCTCCCGGGAAATCACGAAGATCCAGAATATACTTTACTGCAATCTCCTCACCGGCTCTTCTGGCGATGATGTCCTTGTTTTTTTTCAATACTTCCACGACACCGGAACCGATGGTGCCGTATCCTAACACTGCAATCTTAACCACGACTTACTCCCTTGCTAATATTTTCAGATAGTGAACTCCCTGCTGCTCCTCGATGGTCTCCGCCATCTGAGAGACATCCCCGGTATCACTGAGAACCTCCACACTCAGCGTCAGCGAGGCAACCCCGCTCACCGGAATACTCTGATGAATGGTCAGGATATTGGCATGAAAATCTGCCACGATCTTCAGAATCAGGGACAACAGTCCCGGCTCATCATCCAGCTGCACCATCATTGTAATCGTCCGGCCCTTGGAATTGTCATGAAATGGAAAAATATCGTCTTTATACTTATAAAAAGAACTTCGGCTTATCCCCGCAATGTCCGCCGCTTCCTGCACGGACACCACTTTTCCGGAGTCCAGGAGACGCTTCGCCTCCACAACCTTCAACAGGACTTCCGGAACTGCTTTTTGTCTTAGCACAAAATACTTGTTATTTTCCGACATTTCCCGCCCCCTGTGTTTCTCTGAGATACACTTGTGCTTACAGCAAAGATATCTTAACACAAACTTTCCGCCTGTGCAACACCTTTCTGACGGGCGCCAGGGTTGTTTCACGAACTTTTATCCAAGACCAAACCCCATGACAAGACATTATTC
>JAJBTR010000024.1 GCA_020860745.1 Lachnospiraceae bacterium
GCTTTCGATCTTCGGCGACAGCCAGATCGGTACGAGAACGATCATCGAACTGATTGGGCGCGAGTATTATGATAATTTTGTAGAGATTAATTTTATCACGGAAGTGGAGGCATACCGGATTTTTGAGGGAAATCTGGATGCAGATACGATCATACAAAATCTGACTGCTTTCAAAATGCAGCAGATGGAGCCCGGGAAGACGCTTGTTTTTTTCGATGAGATTCAGGAATGTCCCAACGCCAGGGCTGCCATCAAATTTCTGGTTGAGGACGGGCGGTTCGACTATATAGAATCGGGATCTGTGCTCGGGGTGAAGTATCATGATGTGAAGTCCTATCCGGTTGGGTTTGAAGAAATTTATTACATGTATCCCATGAGTTTCGAGGAGTTTGCACTGGCAAATGGCGTGCAGGCATCCACGTTTTCTCTGTTAAAGGAATGTTAAGAAAAAACCAGGCCGGTTTCAGCCGCTGTTCACAGTACGATGCTAAAACTTTTTTATACTTATATTGTGGTTGGCGGGATGCCGGATGTGGTGCAGACTTATGTAGTCACTCATGATATCGGTCAGGTCGTCCGGGTGCAGCGGGATATTCTGGAACTATATCGACTGGATATTTCAAAATATTCAACCGGCAGTGATAGAGTAAAAATCCAGGCAATCTTTGATAGTATCCCGTCTCAGCTCAATGATAAAAACAGAAGATTTTTCCTGAACAGAATAGATGAAAACGGACGGCAGAATCGCTATGAAAATGCTTTTTTGTGGTTGAGCGATGCAGGCGTTGCACTGCCCTCGTATAATGTGACGGAGCCGCAGCCTCCTTTGCAGTTGAATGAAAAACGCAGCATTTTTAAGCTGTTTCTAAACGATACCGGTTTGCTCTGCGCAGCCTGTATGCAAAATATACAGTTTGATATTCTGCAGGGAGACATGGAAGTGAATATGGGAAGCATTCTGGAAAATGTGTTTGCACAATCGCTGAAAAATGCGGGCTTTTCTCTTCATTATTATGATTCGAAAAAGATGGGAGAGACGGATTTTGTTGTGCAGAACGGAATGGAGATAGATTTGCTGGAGATTAAGTCCGGTAATGATTACAGAAAACACCCGGCGTTGCATCGCGTCTCTTCTGTGCCCGGTTGGAAATTCGGCAGAAAAATAGTGTTTTGTAAGGGAAATGTGGAATACCATGACGGTGTTGAGTATTTGCCATGGTATATGGTAATGTTTTATCGGCAGGAGAAAGCACCCTCTGGTTATATTTACCAGGTGGATTTGTCGGCACTGCAGGGATAAGTGCCTGCGCACCAAAGCTCCTGCAAAACAAAGTAAATAGAAAGGCGAGATTTCATTATCACGAAATTTCGCTTTTTTTGTAGTAAACAGAGGCTAAGCTGCGTTATTATAATTGAAGAGGATGTAATGGGCACCGGGAAGAGGAAACACAGGTGCAGTTGCGGCGGACAGATAGTCTGCGGGGAGGATCGATCCAATGTTACTCTTTTTAAATATGCTGGATGGCGAAGAGGAAAAAAGCAAATTTGCCATTGTCTATGAAAAATACCGGTATTTTCTGTGGTATCTGGCCAATGAGCGCCTGAGGGATGCATGGCTGGCGGAGGATGCTGTGCAGGAAACTTTTCTGGCGCTGACCCGGCACATGGATAAAATCCGGGATCCGGAGAGCACGGCTGCACGGAATTTTCTGGCGACGATTGTGAAAAACAAGGCTATTGATATCCTTCGGGCAAAGAAGGGTATCACCGAAGAAAATTATGAAGAAGGCATGGACCTGGAGCAGGAAGAGGATCTGCTGGACTCGTATCTGGTCAGGGAAAATTACGAACAGATTCTTGCGGCGGTGGGTAAGCTGGATGAAATTTACCGGGTGGTTTTCGAGTATAAGTATCTGCACGAACTGAAAGACAGTGAGATTGCGGAGCTTCTCGGTGTTACGCCGAAGGTGGTTAATGTGCGGATATTCCGCGCAAGGAAGAAACTGCAGGTTTTGTTAGAATCTGTTAAGAGTTCATTCTTTTAAAGTTTCGAAACAGAATGAATGGAGAGTTTATGGGGGATGACTCTGGAAAGAAAATATGAAATTTATAAAAAAGCATAAATTTTCCGGGTCGGTTAGCAGGAAAACGATTAACGGTGTTGCTTTTAAAAGAAAATGGGAGGCTGGCGATGAGTGAATCAGCACGGGAGATTTTAAGAGAGGTTCTGTCGGAGCAGATAGAGTCAGAGACGGAGGGTACACCGACAACGGAAGAAATCCGGATGAGACATACCTTTTCTGAGCCATTTCTGAGAAAAATGAATTCTTTGGTGAAAATGCAGGAACGTGGACAGATAAATGAGGTGGTAGAGCGAGAAGGGAGCGCACGGGCACAGGGAAAGCAAAGACAGGAAAAACAGGTAAAGGAGGAAGTGAATCAGAAAGAAAGCCTGGAAAGAGAACAAGAGCAGGAGGAAGTGAATCAGGAAGAAAGCCTGAAAGGAGAACAAGAGCAGGAAGAACAGGAGAATCGGGCAGAGAAGAAAATCCTAAAAAGATTTCTGACAATAAATGCCGACAGGGCGACCAGGAGCATTGCGGCGGCTTGTCTCGCCTGTGTGATTCTTCTGAGTGCGGGTGTTCTGGGGTATCAGGGGCTGTTCCGCGCGGGGAGAGTTGGAACAGGTTCGTCAGCATCTTACAGCACAGCTGCGACGGATGGAATTGGGGAGGCGGAGACAGCGGAGGAATACGATATGGGCGCAGATGCAGCGGAAGATGAGATGGTGGAGGAATCCGTCTCAGACGCAGACAGCGAGAATGCTGGGGAAGATGCAGAAAATGAGAGTAATGGGGAAGATACAGAAAATAAGAGCAATGTGGAAATCGCAGGAAATGGAGCTGATGAGAAAGGCACGGGAAACGAGGCGGATGATGAGATGAGCGCCGGGGGTGAAAATGCCGGGGATGGAGTATCGCTCAAGGTGACAAATGTGACAGAACATTCCGTGACTCTGGAAATCAGTAATGAAGCCGGAGAGGAGGTTTCCTATGGTGAGGCATATGAACTGGAGTGTTATGACGAGGAGACTGGTATCTGGACTGCGGTGCCGCCGGAGAATGAGATTATGTATGGGGAGATTGCTTATATTGTGCCGGACGGGGAGAATGTCACCTGTGCGGTGGATTGGTCAGATGTATACGGTAGTCTTTCAGCGGGAACATATCGTTTGGTAAAGGAAATCTGGTATTGTGAGGAGGGAATATCGTATGCTCTGACAGTCGAGTTTGCGGTTGATTAAATGAGCGGATTCGGTGTCAGAAAAATGAAAAAGAATGCGATGATTTATAAAACAGGAGAGTGTAACCCACAAAAAAGGAGGAGAGGGCGAATTGGTGGGTTTATAAAGCAGGAAAAAACCAAAAAAAAAGAGGGAATTAAAAATTAGTGGGTTAAAAAAGCGGGAAAGAACCCACAAAAAACAGCAA
>JAJBTR010000280.1 GCA_020860745.1 Lachnospiraceae bacterium
GCTCTATCCACTGAGCTACAGAGACATATTTCGGATTTATGATCGTCCACCGGTTTTTCAGCTGTTGGGCGCTCGACCCTACACTTAGGAGGCGGTCGCTCTATCCGGCTGAGCTACGGAAACATTAAAAAATCTATTCTATTCTATTCATTATTTTGCAATTTGTCAATCCCCTATAAGAAATCTGATTTCATTTACATACCCCCTAAGGGTATCAATATCCAAAGTTCAGATAACCCTGCATCCAGACCCGACCTTTAAACCTTCGGCCGATCTCCGGTTCCCCAAGCAGATCTTTCTCATTGATACAGACATCAAATTTCATATCATTGCACAAAAGCGTCAGAATCCAGACATTTTCCCGGGTAATTACGTTTTTTACCATATAATATGTAAGAATTTCACCAATTATTGTATATTGATCTGTCTCCACACCATATGGGATAATGCTACTTTCTACAATACTTAAAATATCTTCTTTCATAGCGCGCTGTGACACGTTCGAGTAAAGATCCATATCGTTCAGCGTAAGATTTTCCATAGCTGACCTGTCGCCTTCCCTGGCCTGCATCATCAGGTCCATCCTTTTTTTTAGATGATTTCCTTTTCAATGCGGCCATCTCTTTCGTTTTCATAATCGGCAGAAGTATTTTCCCGTTGCAAGCCAGCGCAGAAAGCACCGTATTGTTAGACAACGAACACTGCCTGTTGTGGCGATATTCGCGAAACACATCCGCCACATTGTTCACAAAAAAGATAAGCGGAATTCCCATTTTCAGTTCATCACAGATTCCAAAAAAAGACTCGCTTGAGGCATGCCGCTCGATTTCCACAGGCTCCATGGTTGTAATGCCGGATCCGCGGAAAAACGGAAAATAATACTCCATCTGAAACTGATTTTCCTCAAGAAGACTCCCACAAACACAGATACCCATGTCATTCTCAACATACTTTGTGAAGCATGCGATTTCATTTCCGCAGGTATCCTGATCCATTGCCCTCTCATCCGGATTTCGGATAATATCACCCACAAGCTGATACAATTCCTTATTCTGATATAACTCCGAAAATCCGATCGATTTCAAAAAAGTATGAATCATTTTTCTTTTCCCTTAATTATCCTTCAGCGCCATATCCAGCGCCTCTCTCTCTTCATCCGCCAGCATAATGATCGGATTTCCGTCAATTACTTCCTTAATATAGGTAAAACATCCTTCCCGGCTGTGCATAGCGTTCAGAATAAATCCGTCATTCTTTCTGTTTAGTAAAGCAAGAGAGAAAGATAACTTTCCTCCCATCTCTTCAAACGCATTATATTTAACCAGACCGACCTTCTGATATGTGTGATCCAGATGATCCATAACAGTCTGAATCTGCTTTCGGTTGGACTCCTGATCAGCAACCATCTGATCTACCTGCTTCAATCGACCCTGAAGGATATTTTCCAGTGATTGCCCATTTTTTCCTTCCATGAAAGATTTATAGCTTTTTCGTATTCTTGTCGTCTTAACAGCATTGATCATTACAACGATAAGCAGAACTACTACAATTGCAGCCAACCCAAGTATATAAATATCCGCAGGTATCCCTGTCAACTGTTCCAGATCTAAATTATATAAAAAATCCAACATTTTTTCCTCTTTTCTTTTTGTATTAATGATCTATACTCCGAATCATCTGCAAAATCCGGTCAAGCTCATCCTGAGAATAATATTCTATCTCAATTTTACCGGTATCTCTGTTTTTCTGGCGGATTTCCACTTTTGTTCCCAGAATCTGTTTCATCTGCTCCGCAATATTTTCATAGATTGCCTTTAATGTTTCATCTGCCTCCTCCCGGTTCTCTTGTACCGCCTTTTTCTGCTGCTTCTGCAGTTTTTTCATTAATTTTTCCGTCTCACGGACGCTGAGGTTCTGCTCCGCAACCTGCTTTGCAACGGTCAGCTGCACTTCCGGATTCTCCAGGGAAATCAGACAACGGGCATGACCATTGGTCAGTTTTCCGTCTATCACCATCTGCTGCACTTCCTCACAGAGTTTCAACAGACGCAGAGAATTAGTAACCGCCGTCCTGCTCTTAGAAACCCGCTTTGCCACTTCTTCCTGTTTTAATTGAAACTCATCCAAAAGCCGCTGATAAGCCCTGGCTTCCTCGATTGGATTCAGATCCTCCCTCTGAATATTTTCAATCAGAGACATTTCCATGATTTCCTGATCAGAAATATCGCGGATAATCACAGGAACTTCCTTCAAACCTGCAATCTTTGCTGCTCTCCAACGCCGCTCCCCGGCAATAATTTCATAATAATCCTTCTTATTCTGCACAATCAGCGGTTGTATGATGCCATACTGTCTGATGGAATCTGCAAGTTCCTCCAGTCCTTCCTCAGCAAAATGTTTTCTTGGCTGATCTCTATTTGGTTCTACCAGAGAGATTTTTACTGTTGCAGTCGGCTCCTTTCCCGGGGTTTCCTCCATGATTCCACTGTTTAACTGTTTTGTATTTACTTTATCATTGATAAGAGAATCAAGCCCTTTTCCTAAACCGCCTTTCTTTGCCGCCATCGTCACTGTCCCCCTCTTTCTGTCACTTCTTTTGCAAGCATTCGATAACTCTCCGCTCCTGCGGATTTGGAATCATACAGATTAATTGGCAGTCCGTGGCTTGGTGCTTCCGCCAGTCTTACATTTCTCGGAATAATTGTCTTATAAATTGTAGTGTCCAGGTTATTTTTTACATTTTCCACAACCTGCAAAGAGAGATTTGTTCTGGCATCATACATTGTAAATACAACACCCTCCATCTTCAGCTTCGGATTCAGCCTTTGCTGCACCAGTTCAATCGTATACATAAGCTGACTCAGCCCCTCTAAAGCATAATATTCACATTGGATTGGTACCAATACAGTATCGGCGGTAGTCATCGCGTTAATTGTCAGCATACTCAAAGACGGCGGACAGTCAATTAAAATAAAATCATAATCCTCACGAATATAATCAATCTCATTTCTCAAAACATATTCCCTGTCATTTACATTCAATAACTCAATCTCCGCTCCTGCCAAATTCACATTGGAAGCAATCACGTTGAGATTATCAATATCTGTATGTAATACCGCTTCAGAAATGGAACATTCGCCTAAAATCAATTCGTAAACCGTGCTTTTACATTCATTCTTATCTATTCCCAGACCACTGCTTGTGTTTCCCTGAGGATCCATATCAATTGTTAAAACCTTTTTCCCCATTTCAGCAAGGCAGGCTGATAAGTTAATTGTAGTTGTTGTCTTACCAACGCCTCCTTTTTGGTTGGCAATTGCAATAATTCTTCCCATTTTTTATTCTCTTTCTTTTTATAATCTACCAAAAGAGTATATCATGTTTCCTCCTCTATATCCAGAGCAAAATGTTTCACGTGAAACAAATTTCTGTTAAATATTTATAAATGAATCACGACTATTT
>JAJBTR010000157.1 GCA_020860745.1 Lachnospiraceae bacterium
CGATTTGCACAAAAAAGTGTTTCTTAAGCTATGTGAGACTTTAAATTTCAGCCGCACCGCAGAGACACTAGGCGTCAGCCGTCAGGCCGTCAGCAAAGCCATGAACCGGCTGGAGTCTTCACTGGGCTGCCGGCTGATCGAAAAGCAGGGGCGTGGCAGCAGGCTGACAGAATGCGGGGAGCTGCTTATGCGCTATCTGCTCGAGGAGGAGAGCCGGTTTGAGGAGCTGCGGCAGCTTCTGTACTTTGCCCAAAACCGGCAGGGAAGCCAGCTCGTGATCGGGATGCAGACCCAGTATCGTTTCAAGGAGGAGACGATGCTGGTCATGGAGTTTTCCGTGGAATATGAGGGAAAAGCACAGATTCAGCTGCTCCACGATGCCCCGGGGCGTCTGCAGGAATGTCTGAGCAACGGAAGTGTGGATCTTGTCATTGCGTGTAAAAATTTTCTGGAACTGTCCCCGGACTTTGCATGGGAGGATCTGCGTACAACCCCGGCAGTGCTGCTGGTATCCTGTCTTCACCCTGATGCAACGGAGGATGCTGATGTGGAGAGATTTAAGGATGCGCCTCTGGTGGTCAGCTGCTTTGAAAATGAACCTACAGAGCGGTATCGCCGCCGCGCGGATCGTTTAATCCGCCGCTACGGTCTGCGCTCCGCCTCTATCATTGAGGCTGCTAACGCTGACTCTGCTCATGTCGCTGTTATCATGAATCGCGGGGTTATGGTTGCCACGAGGGAAAGTAATTATGCACCGCCATCCATTGTCAGGTCATATTCTCTGGGGGCTGCGGAGACGATCTGCTGTCTGTGGCGGAAAAATGATGAAAATCCGCTGCTCAAAACTTTTATCAGGCGGCTGAAAGAGGTCGCGGAAGGAGTAGACTATGTGGAATGAGATCAATGTGAAGTGTTTTCTGGAGGTGGCAAAGACACTGAATTTTACTGCAGCCGCCGCAAATCTTTATATGACCCAGCAGGCGGTGAGTAAGCAGGTCAGTGCGCTGGAGAATTATCTGGGATTTGCCCTGTTTCAGCGAAGCCACCATGCCGTCCGTCTTACGGAGGAGGGCGCCCGTCTGGCAGTATTGCTGCAAAGATTTGAGGTGGAACTGGAGGAAACGCTTCTGTCCTGCCGCGCTGTCAGAAGACAAAGGAACAATGCCCTGAAATTCGGATTTCCCAGCCGTACTTTCTTTCGCGGGACATCGCCGGCGGAAGCCTATTATGCCATGCGGGAGCAGATCCCCGATTTTTCAGCGGAGGGTGAAATGCACTCTCCGGGAACCCTTCTGCGCCGTCTGGCTGACCGGAATCTGGATATTGTTGTGGTGCCGGAGCATATGCTGGGCAAAAGCCGTGAGTTTTGTACTTTGCCGTTGCAGGATATGTCCGTAAACCTGCTGATATCCGAAAAACTGGCGCAGGCTTGTGAGAATCCCTCTTTTGAATGCTTTTCCGGTTACCCGCTTCTTCTGGCCGAGGCGGACAGCGCTGTCGTGGAACAGTACGGCGCCCCGGAGTTTTACCTGCGCTTTGGCTTTCATCCTGAACAGGTAAATGTGCGCAGCAATATGGATGCGGTGTTCCTGGGAATGGAGCTGGGGCTTGGCGTAGCACTGGGAAGTGACTTCAGTGCCATAGACGGGCTCCCGATCGCGGCGTATCCGAGCGGGTACAGGGAGAAACTTCTCTGTGTCTGGCGGTGGGATGGCAATCGAGCACTTTGCGAAAAATATGCGAAATGCCTGGCGGACGCATTTAAAAAAATTGAGTTAAAGAAATAAACGAAAAACAGCGATTCCGGTTTCAGAATCGCTGTTCTTGGGTTGAGAGAAGTACTTTGAAGGGCTTATCTATATGTACTCCTCAGAAACGCTGGACGTCGCGGTTTCCTTTAAAGTCTCCCGCATAGCCTGCGTCTTCGATATCGAAGTTGAACGTAAGGCAGCTGTCTTTGCGCTCCCGGGTCAGAATCTGACCATATTCGGGGAACGTAATCTCACCGTCCAGCACACGATTGATATGATAGATAAAGAATAGGGCATCCATCGTGTCAATCATCAGGTTGCACAGGTTAATACAGCCGCAGGCGCCGCCGAGATATTGGCGGATGCGGTCTTCCACGCCGTAGGCTACGGGCATTCCGATCATTTTTTGCGCCACATCGCAGATCATGAGACATTTGGCTTCTGTGAACGTGTTGAGTTTAAACTCCAGATCCACCAGTTTGTCCTCTTTCATGTCGACCTCAGCCAGAACCTCTATGTCGTGGGCATAGTCCACAATATGTCCGTAGGCGACCAGAATGTCTCTGGATTTCCGGTACCAGTCAACGTGAATGTCACGCGTCTGGGCGCATTTTTGCAGAGTGCTGAAGTCTGTGCGGGCAAAAAGACCGTCTTTTTTTGTGCCATCTTTTTCCATAATGTTACCTCCGATTTGTGTTATAATTTTTCTACCCCTGTCTTATAAAGAATATTGTAAGACAAAAGGCGTGAAAAGTATAACAATTTGTGAAAAAATCTGTCAACCTGCAGGTTGCGTTTCAATGGAGGATGCGTAATTGGATTATGAGTATGGGCCGTCTATAGTTATTCTGTGTTGACCGGATATTTTTGTTGAAGTGTCTGGCAGAATGTTATAAACTGTAATTGAAATTTCGATTGAGCGGGGATGTCCGCAATCATTCGTCAGGTCATACTCGAAAAAGGAGGAATCAGCCATGCAAAAGAGATTTACAGTAACCGGTCTCTGTGTGCCGGAGATGCACTATATGGTGGATTTAAGCGGACGGGTCAAACAGATTATATCTGAATATATTGAGCCGGGCATGTACTTTACGATAAACCGTGCGAGACAGTTTGGAAAAACGACGACACTGTTTATGCTGGAAGAGGAGATGAAAGAGGATTACCTTGTGCTGAGCCTGAGTTTTGAGGCGGCGGATGATTTTTTTATATCGAAACAGACGCTGGCGGAAGGGTTAGTCAGAATGATCGCGTCTAATCTGCGCAGGCAGGGATTGGAGAAAAGTATTCTGTCGGATTGGAAGGACCCGGTATCTACAGATTTTCCAATGATGGATTTAGACGAAAAGATTACAAACCTGTGCGAAAGTTGTGATAAAAAAATAGTTCTGATGATTGACGAGGTGGATAAGAGTTCCGACAACCAGCTCTTTCTCGCTTTTCTCGGTCTGTTGCGCACAAAATATCTAAATCGGCTGGCGGGAAAAGATACAACTTTCTGGTCTGTGATTCTGGCAGGCGTGTATGATATCAAAAACTTAAAGCAAAAAATTCATCCGGGACAGGAATCAAAATATAACAGTCCGTGGAATGTGGCTGTTGATTTTACAGTGGACATGAGTTTTTCCCCGGATGATATCGCTTCTATGCTCAGACAGTATGAGGAAGACTGGCACACAGGTATGGAT
>JAJBTR010000074.1 GCA_020860745.1 Lachnospiraceae bacterium
GAGGAAACGATGCTGGTGGCCGATCATTGTTTGAAAAATGGTTTGTTTAGGGATGCCATCAATCTTCGTATTATGCTGCATTTTATTCTGTTAAAGCAGTTCTTGCATTGGAAGCCGTAGATTTTAAAAGACACAAGGATGTTGTGGGTTATTTTAATAAGCATTATGTTGCAAAGGAAATCTTTCCCAGAGAGCTGGGGCGACGATTGGGCATGCTCCAGCAGTTACGTGATAAGAGTGATTATGATGATTTTTATACTGCATCAAAGGAACAGGCAACATTCCAGTATGAGACTGCTCAGCTGATGTTAAAAGTAACAAAAGAATTTTTAGAGAATTTTAAATCAGACTAGATAAAAGGTGTATGAGATGGCAGAAAACGGATGGGACAATTTTGGCAGACAGATTTTGAATACCGTGGATGATGCGATCCGATACGGTGATTTTTCTAACCTGAGCAGAAGTGTCGGGGATATTATCAACAATACCATTGACGCCGCGACGGGGCGGGGGAATTCGAATTACCAGACATCATACAACGGCAGTGATGGCGCCGATACCGCCTGCGGAGGAAATGCCTCTGTGCAGCGCCAGAACGGGAGCGGCAATACAACCCAGCCGACGGTATATCTGTTTGACCGGCATCCAAAGGGCAAGGCGGCTTCGATTCTTATGTGCGCGGGAGGTTATCCGGCGACGCTGATTTTCGGGATACTGTTTCTTGCGCTCCTGGTGATCGCGTTTACCGATCCGTTTGTGATTGTGGGAACCGTGGTGTTTGGAGTGCTGACGGCATTGTCGCTGGCGGTAGCGGTAAATGGGACGAAAAAGCTGCGCTTCCTCAATCGTTATCAGACTTATATCCGGATGTTCCGTCAGCGGTGGAATGTGCCGATCCGGGAACTTGCGGACCGCGTGGGAAAATCGGTGGAATTCACTGTGCGGGATCTTCAGAAGATGATAGACCGGAGACTGTTTTATCAGGCACATATTGACAGGGAGCAGAATTATTTTATCCTTTCAGACGAGGCATATAATGCGTACAAACTGGCTCAGCAGGATTTTGCGGCGCAGGCCAGGCGGCAGGCAGAAGAACAGGAACGGCAGAAACGCAGCGAGCAGGAGGCTGAAAAAGCGGATGCAGAGCTCTCTCCGGAGTGCAGAGAGCTGATTCAAAAAGGGAAAGATTACATTGATTATATTCATGCGGCCAACGAGCGGATCCCCGGTGAGGAAATCTCAGCCAAGCTGGACCGCATGGAGCGCGTGGTGACGCGGATTTTTGATGTGGTTCGCGTGCATCCGGAGGTGGCGTCGGAACTGAATAAGCTGATGAGCTATTATCTTCCGACGACGAAAAAGCTGTTGGATGCTTACCAGGAACTGGATTCCCAGCCTGTGGCGGGAGATAATATTTCTTCCACCAAGCTTGAGATCGATAGGACGATTGACACGCTGAATGTGGCGTATGAAAAGCTGCTGGACAGCCTGTTTGAAAACCGAGCCTGGGATATCTCTTCGGATATTTCTGTGCTGCATACGATATTGGCGCAGGATGGGCTGAAGGAGGACGAGCTGCATGCCCAGGGATGAAGCGTCTTTCTGTGAAGTAAATGTGAGACTCATGGATGGGTGTTGACGGAAAACTGTATCAATAATAGAAGCAGGGTAATTACTTAGGACCGTACATTGCACTTGTTGCGAAGTGCGTCTGAGGACATAAATGAAACAGAAAAATAAAAGGGGGCTACTATGAGCGTAGATTTAAAAGACATGACAACCACACCGACATTATCCTTTGACGTGACACCTGACACACAGGAGCTTCCGTCAGCTGTGACCGGGACGACGGAACTGTCTGCATCGGACGCACAGGATTTTAACGAGAGCAATCTGACACAGGAAGAACTGAAGATGGTGGAGGAGTTTTCGCAGAAGATTGACATCAATAATTCCCAGGCGATTCTCCAGTATGGTGTGGGCACACAGAAGAAAATGGCGGATTTCTCGGAGACCGCCCTGCAGAATGTCCGCACAAAGGATCTCGGGGAAGTGGGCGGCATGCTGACCTCCCTGGTGACGGAGCTGAAAAGCTTTGAGATCGACGAAAATGAGAAGGGAATCAAGGGACTGTTCAAAAAGTCTGCGAACCGCACGACCGCGCTGAAGGCGAAATACGCGAAAGTGGAGACCAATGTGACCGCAGTATGCGAGGCGCTGGAGAACCATCAACAGACTCTGTTGAAAGATATCGCACTGCTGGACAAGATGTATGACGTAAATCTTACTTATTTTAAAGAATTATCCATGTACATTCTGGCTGGGAAGAAGAAGCTGGCCGAGGTTCGCGCGAATGAATTGCAGGCGGCGGTGAATCGGGCAAACCGCTCGGGGCTCCCGGAGGACGCCCAGGCGGCGAAGGATCTGGAGAATAAATGCGAACGTTTTGAAAAGAAGCTGCATGACCTGGAGCTGACCCGCGTGATTTCTATCCAGACTGCACCGCAGATCCGTCTGGTGCAGAACAATGATACGCTCATGGCGGAGAAAATCCAGTCTACGATCGTGAATACGATTCCGCTGTGGAAGAGCCAGATGGTGCTTGCTCTTGGAATTGAGCATTCCAATCAGGCGGCGAAAGCACAGCGCGAGGTGACGGATATGACCAATGAGCTGCTGCGCAAGAATGCGGATATACTTAAAACAGCTACGATTGAGACTCCGAAGGAATACGAGCCAGTCATTGTGGATATATAGACCTTGACTCACTACAATGAGTCGCTGATTTCCACTTTTGACGAAGTGATGAAGATTCAGAGCGAGGGCCGCGAGAAGAGAAAGGCAGCTGAGGAAGAGATGGTGCGGATTGAAAATGACCTGAAGGAGAAGCTGTTGGAGATTCAGACGAAGTAAGTAGAACATATGATGATTTTGCGTGGAATAGTGCGAAGAACGTAAAGATTATAAAATAAATGGATGATTGAGAATCTGATTGCAGGGAAAAGGAACAGCTAACTGATTAGCTGTTCCTTTTCCCATTTAAGAAGTGTGTTGTCATATTCAATTTCTGTAATTAAAATCGGAGAGGCATTATCACGGTTGGTTTCCGCAATCTGATCTTGCATCCCTTGTTCGGAAAGATTTTGTTTCGGCCAGAAGCCTGATTGGGTTATGCTTAAGTCAGTATTTAAATTTTTTTGCGTTGGCTGCCGGAGTAAATGATAAACTGCAGAAGCAGTTTTTGCCTGCTTCTTTTCATAAATCCCGTGTTTCAGCTTATAGTAGAAAGTCTTTTTCGCATGGTCTGCCGCAAACCGCGCCCCGAATGCCCCGGCTGTAGAGAAAAACGCCAGACCCAGGCGTCGCATGGCATATCCCCATCCGAAAATCTTACCAATCCGGAAAGCA
>JAJBTR010000130.1 GCA_020860745.1 Lachnospiraceae bacterium
AATGTCTTGTCATGGGGTTTGGTCTTGGATAAAAAGTTCGTGAAACAACCCTGAGGCAGGCGTATCTGTTGTTGCGCGATCAGGAAAAAACAGGTATAATCTTTTTGGTAATGAACGGCGCTTACTGCTGTAAGATATTCCCAATAGACAGATGAAGAAAGGCGGAATGGATGAATGAGTGAATATGACGATATCTGTATCCGGACATTTTTAGAGAAACAGCTGCAATTATTCCCGGAGCGTGTGGCGGAGACGCCAGAGGAGGCAGAGGAGTTTCTGGAGATCTGTATGGCTTCCGTCTGCAAAAATATACGGGAAGTCCGGGATTGCTTTGACGAGTATGGGGCAGATATTTCCGGCATGAAAAAGGCAGATTTTGAGAAAGCGGATGAGGTGTTTCTCCTTCCGGACGGGAGATATCTGGTAGTTCTGGCGTAAGGGGCTGTTTTTTTGAATTATCAAAATAATAAGACGGAGAAAAACTGCTAATGATAAAATTATCTCAAATAATAAGAGGGCAGAAGAAGATGCAGGGAGAAAACTGCTATAAAAGAAGGATGAAAAACGGAGCTGGATTTATCTTGTCAGGGTTTCTTTTTGCTGCAGTCCTTCTGACAGCAGGCTGCTCTTCCGAAATTCCTGTTGTCTCCTCTGTCACTCAGTACGACGTTTTTTCTGTGGGCAGTGAAAAGTGCACGTTCGAGGAAGCGAAGATCATTCTCTTGCAATACCAGAAAGAATCTGCGAGCCTCTACGGAATTGACCTGTGGAATCAGGATTACGGTGCTCCCGAAAGCCTGGAGCAATATATCAAAGACCTGACCGCTTCTCAACTGGCGGAAGTTTATACGCTGGATGTCATTGCCTCTGAGCAGGAAGTGGAGCTTACGGAGGATGAGAAAGCGTTGACGGAGACTGCCGGGCAGGAATATATCGGGGGCTTGTCGGAGGAGGAGCTGGAGTATCTGGGAATAGATGAAAAAACGGCTGCAGGGCTGTTCGAGCGATATCTTCTTGCAGAGAAGCTTTATACAAGTCTGACGGAAAGTGTATCTCAGGAAGTCAGCGATGATGAGGCGCGCGTGATGGAGATGGAGCAGATCTGCGTTTCCGATGCGGAGACTGCGGCGGATTTGCTGACACAGTTAGAGTCAGGAGCCGATTTTGATTCCCTGGCGGAATCCTACAGCGAGAGTGACACGACATCTCTTTCTGTGAGCCGTTCCACCTATGACGATGAGGTGACAGAGATATTGTTTGCCATGGATACCGGCGACTGCAGTGATGTCATTGAGATGGATGGTCAGTATTATATTTTTTACTGCACGAACTATTTTAATGAAGAGCTGACTGAGAACAACAAGGAAAATGTAGTCAGTCAGAGAATGGAGGATGCGGTGATCAGTGCTTACAGCAGCTACACGGAACAGCTGGATTCTGTTTTAAACGAGGATGTCTGGGGTGAGGTGACGGTCGATACGGGTCTGGAACTGAATGGGGCGTCCTTTGAGGAAATCTATGACTCTTATTTTGCGCAGTAGCGCGAGAAGTGTCGCAGAGCGGCACTTTTTCTGCCGAAGGATGAGAGCGTTGTTTCCGGTAACAGGAAAAACGGATTTATATTATAATAGAAAAAACAAAAAGGTCAGCAGCCATGTGTTTTGTGTGACACATAAGGTTGCTGACTTTTTTGATTTCACAGGAAAAATCCTGTTGATGTAAAGTGCTAAGGCATATCATTCAAGGGATGATAAAAAACAGTACTTATTGGGTTTATTTCCCCTGGTTTGCAAGGATCAGCATAATCTCATTGCTGCGCGCCACAAACTCAGTCATGGCTTCGGGAGCCAGCGGCTGGTTGGAAAGCATAGCAAGGTCATAAAGCTGTTTGCAGAACGTCGGTACATGCTCGCCGTCCTTATTTTCCAGAATATAGTTGACCAGAGCGTTGCTGACATTCAGGGTCAGTGTCTCGTCCCCGGCGAACATGGAGGGATCCATGCCGTACATGTTGTACATTTTCATCATATCCTGCATACGCCGGCCCTCCTCCGAGAGGGTGATGACAGAGGCGACGGAGGCGTCTTTGAGCTTTTCTACTTTGACATTCAGCTTCTCCTTGCCGAGGGCGTTGCGGAAGGTTTCCGTCAGGCTGTCCAGGGCTGCTTTTAATTCTTCTTCGGAGACATCCTCTTTCAGTGCGTCAGTCACGTCGGCGTCAATGCGCATGAACTTATAGTTCTGGTTGCGCTGCTCCAGCTGGGTGATAAAGGAAGTGTCGATGTTGTGGTTCAGGATGACGGCGTTCATGTCGTATTCCTTAAACATCCGGATGTACTGTCCCTGCTGGTTTTCATCGGTGACATAGTAGATGGTCTTGCGTGTGTCTTTTTCCGCCTCGTCATCCATGTCAGCATTTTCGGCTTCCGCTGTGTCTACATCAACAACATCCGCATCGACCACATCGGCATCGGCTGAAGCTGTATCTGCATTTTCTCCGTCAGCGGCCGCAGCATCCTTCTTATCCTCCTCTGCCTTTAAGAGCTCCGGAAGAGTGAGATATTTGCCGTTGATGTCCTTAAAGAGGATGTAGTCATTCATTTTGTCGCAGAACTTTTCATCCTTTAAGCAGCCGAATTTGATGAAGGGGCTGATGTCGTCCCAGTATTTTTCGTAACTCTCCTTGTCGGTCTTGCACATGCCGGTGAGTTTATCCGCGACCTTCTTGGTGATGTACTCGGAAATCTTTTTCACAAATCCATCGTTCTGCAGGGCGCTTCGGGAGACATTCAGCGGCAGGTCCGGGCAGTCGATGACGCCCTTTAAGAGCATCAGGAACTCCGGGATAACCTCTTTGATATTGTCCGCGATAAATACCTGGTTGTTGTAGAGCTTGATGGTTCCCTCGATGGAGTCGTATTCCGTATTGATTTTCGGGAAATACAAAATGCCCTTTAAGTTGAACGGGTAGTCCATGTTCAGGTGAATCCAGAACAACGGCTCCTTGTAATCCTGGAATACGGTGCGGTAAAACTTTTTATAGTCCTCATCGCTGCACTCGTTGGGATGTCTGGTCCAGAGCGGGTGGGTATCGTTTAAAGGAACCGGGCGTTTTACAATTTTCAGTTTTTCGGTGCGCGGAGATACCTCCACGATTTCTTTCTCACCGTTCTCGTTTTCCTTTTCTTCGGTTTTGGCTTCCTCGATGATGGTCTCCACAACCACATCCTTGTCGGTCTTTTCTTCCGGCAGAATGGTTTCATATTGGGTCTCTGCTGTCTCATTTACCAGATAAATCTCGGTGGGCATGAAAGAACAGTATTTGGTCAATACTTCGCGGGCACGGTATTCGTTGGCGAACTCCAGACAATCCTCGTTTAAAAATAAGGTAATCTCTGTG
>JAJBTR010000129.1:0-13294 GCA_020860745.1 Lachnospiraceae bacterium
GGTGAACTCGGTCTGCTCCTCAGCTGCTTCTGCCTCGCCGCCTGCTGCTGCAACGACAACGCCTGCTGCTGCGGATACGCCAAACTCTTCCTCACATGCTTTTACAAGATCGTTTAACTCTAAAACGGTAAGCTCTTTGATCGCATCAATAAATTCTGCGGTAGTTAATTTTGCCATTTTCATTTTCCTCCTGATATTAATTTTATTTATTCTGTTTTTACGGGAACTTCCTTTTCAGGGGAACCAATCAACCGGCTCCCGGAATATCCTGCATGAAGTCCATGATGATCACCGGACTTATGAAACCGATTTCAACCCGTATCTGTCAGGCTGTACCCGGCCTACGCCTCCGCGCCGGCTTCTGCTGCTGCGCTGCCTTCGCCCTGCTCTGCGATCTGGCTGATCACACGTGCGAAGTTTGCAATCGGAGACTGGATGCTTCCAAGCAGCTTGCCCAGCAGTTCTTCTCTGGACGGGACTGCGGAAATTGTCTGCATGCCCTTTGCATCGTAGAAATCACCTTCCACAACGCCGGCCTTGATCTCCAGCTTGTCTGCTGTCTTTGCGAACTTTGCGATGATCCGTGCCGGAGCGGTCGCGTCATCCTTTGAAATCGCGATCGCACTCGGTCCTTCCAGAACCGGATCCAGCGCTGCAAAATCAGTTCCCTCAAACGCACGCTTCATCAGAGTATTCTTATACACTTTATAAGTAATACCAGCTTCTCTCAGCTCTTTTCGCAGCTGTGTGTCCTGAGCAACAGTAAGACCACGATAGTCAACCACAACAACAGACTGTGCTCCGTCAACATTTGCCGCGATTTCCTGTACTACAGGCTGCTTCAACTCAACTTTTGCCACGATTCGTGCACCTCCTTCTATCGTTATTTGTAACTGTTCAGTACCTTCGCAGTTACAAGGAAAAGTCCATTAAAAAGTCGCTGCGCGATGGGGCTTTTCCCTGTGTATTGTACTTCATCAGACGCACTTCGCAGCAAGTGCGAAGTACTGTCCTAAATAGTCACCGTTATTCTTTCTATAATAACAATTGCCTTTTAATCAGAAATCCCCTCTGCCATTCGACAGAGGGGAAATAAATCTCTTGCACAGGCACTCTCGTGCTCCTGTAAATTTCCTCGGCAGGCCAACTGTTACGCCTTGCGGCACCTGCTGTCTTCGGCAATTGCTTTTGCATTGTAACACTTTGTTTCCAGGATGTCAACCACAACGCTGACCGAAATTCCGAATTTACATCAGCTTCGCTACATTCAGCTTGACGCCCGGGCCCATGGTGGAAGTCAGGACAACGCTCCTGAGGAACTGGCCCTTCACTGCGCTCGGTCTCGCCTTGATGATGGCATCCATCAGCGTACGGAAGTTCTCCGCCAGCTGCTCTTCTGTAAAGGATGCTTTTCCAATCGGCACATGGATAATATTGGTCTTGTCCAGTCTGTACTCGATCTTACCTGCTTTCAGCTCGTTGACCGCCTTGGTCACATCCATCGTGACTGTGCCGGCCTTCGGGTTCGGCATCAGACCTTTCGGTCCGAGGATACGTCCGAGACGTCCGACGATGCCCATCATATCCGGGGTGGCAACCACTTTATCAAAATCCAGCCAGCCCTCTTTCTGGATACGGGGGATGAACTCATCTCCTCCGGCATAATCAGCGCCGGCCGCCAGAGCTTCGTCCACTTTTGTGCCCTTTGCAAACACCAGAACTTTTACGCTCTTACCGGTACCGTTCGGAAGCACAACCGCGCCGCGGATCTGCTGGTCTGCGTGACGTCCGTCGCAACCGGTACGGATGTGAACCTCGATGGTCTCGTCAAACTTCGCTGTCGCATTCTCTTTTACGAGCTTAATCGCTTCGTCTGTATCATACTGAACTGTTTTGTCAAGCTTTTTGGAAAGCTCGGCATATCTTTTTCCTCTTTTCATGAAATAAACCTCCTGTGGTAAAACGGGAGAGGACCCTCCCACTTCTATTTCCTTGTAACAGGCGTTCTCTCCGCCTGCGTCTGTCGGGTGTCTTACTCAGCCACTGTCACGCCCATACTTCTGGCCGTTCCGGCGATCATGCTCATCGCCGCCTCAACGGAACCCGCATTCAGGTCGGGCATTTTCAGTTCTGCGATCTCTCTGATCTGATCCTGCGTGATCGTAGCCACCTTAGTCTTATTCGGTACGCCCGATCCAGACTTGATCCCGCACGCCTTTTTGATCAGAACTGCTGCCGGCGGTGTCTTTGTGACAAAACTGAAGCTTCTGTCCGCATACACAGTGATCACAACCGGGATAATCAGATCTCCCTGATCCGCTGTTCTCGCATTAAACTGCTTGGTAAACTCGACAATATTCACGCCGTGCTGTCCAAGCGCAGGTCCAACCGGGGGAGCAGGTGTCGCTTTTCCGGCAGGAATCTGTAATTTGATATAACCTGTTACTTTCTTTGCCATTTGAAATGCCTCCTTTATTTATAACCGTCCCTTTACAAACGGTTATTGTTTCTGTATCTCTGCGAAACTTATCTCTACCGGCGTCTCGCGGCCGAAGAGCTCAACATTGATTGTGACCGTCTGCTTCTTATCATTCATCGAACGGATCACGCCAACAGTATCTTTCCAGACGCCGCTGATCACGGACACCATATCGCCCACCCCGAAATTGTAGACATAATTCTCCGGCTGGATACCCAGCGGTCTCATCTCATTCTCCGTGAGCGGAACCGGTTTGGATCCGGGCCCAACAAACCCGGTCACACCTCTGGTATTCCGGACAACATACCATGTATCGTCATTCATGAACATATTGATCAGCACATATCCCGGAAACAGCTTTTTCTGAACCTGTTTTTTGGCGCCATTTCTGATCTCGATTACTTCCTCCATCGGAATACGAACCTCAAGAATCTGCTCCTCCAGATGGCGGTTCTCGATTGTCTTCTCAATATCAGCTTTTACCTTATTCTCATAGCCGGAATAAGTGTGAACCACATACCAGTTCGCCTCTGCCATACGCTCACCCCTGCCTTCCTTATAAATTCACCAGGAAATCAACGCCATTCTGAATCCCCAGATCCAACACGGCAATGATTACGCCAAGAATAACAGAGACAACGATAACCGCCACCGTCTGCCTCCCAAGGGACTGCTTATCCGGCCATGTAATCTTGTGGAACTCTGCCTGAAGACCTTTGAACCAGCTTCCTCTGGGGGTCTCCTTCTTTTTGCTCTCACCCATCGCTTACTCCTTTAGCCGTGCCGAACTACTTCGTTTCTTTGTGTAAGGTATGTTTTCTGCAGAACTTGCAGTATTTATTTACTTCCATTCTCTCCGGATGAGCTTTCTTATCCTTCGTCAGGTTGTAATTACGCTGCTTGCACTCGGTGCATGCCAGGGTTATCTTGATGCGCATAACTTCCACCTCCAATTATTTCTATTCTCTCGTTTTTAGGCATAAAAAAAGACCTGTTGCCATTGCTAAACTACTATAGCACAGAAGCAGGTCTTCGTCAATATGTTTTTGAAATTATTCAAACCTATTCAAACCTACAGCATTTTCGAGCCTGGCTCTGAATAATTACTCAAAAGCCCTGCAAATACTATCATAATGAAGGAATATCCTCTGCGCGGCGTATTCCCGGATCTGCGCGGCATCCGCAAGCTGAAATCCATCTGTCTCCGCCTCCTGGCAGTGCACGTCAGACTCCTCAAAATCCAGGACAAACCGATAGACATCCACAAAATAGTTGTCGCCCTCGCCGGGATTTTCCCGATGATAAGTAAAAAGGTAACCGCCCTCACAGCCGGAAACATCCAGTCCGGTTTCCTCAAATACTTCCCGGTTGACTGCCTCCCGGGACTCCTCGCCGGCCTTGACGCCGCCGCCGGGCACCTCCCACCAGCCGGCCGCCCAGGATTTTGTCATCACACGCTTTGTGATCAGGAACTTCCCATCCGGCCGGACAACCACCCCCAGGACTGTCAGATGATATTCGTCATCCGCCAGACACCAGTCATTGCGCTTCATGATGCGGCCTGTCCGCTGTTTGTTTTTATCATAAATATCCCAGTATTCCATTGAACAGTCTTTCCTCCGTCTGAAAAAATTCTTTCCTATATATAATAAGGTCCATACCATTACGGAATCTATCCGTTTTCGCAACCTGAGGTATTTATTATATCTCCTTATACGCAAAATGTCACCCCCTCAAATTGTGAGTTGCCTCTCATCGACGCCGAAACCATTGCAAGCCCCCATTTTTTGTGGTATGATGCGCTCGTACAACAATTCTCAAATAATCAATCCATTTATATTGCGAACATTGTACCGTAAGGCGATTTTTCATATTCAGAACTGCTCTGAAATGAAAACACAATCTACATAAAATACGAGGTATTATATAATGAAGAAGAAAATATTTATTGATGGCAGCGAGGGCACGACCGGTCTGCGTATTTTTGAACGTTTCGAAAACAGGGACGACATCGAACTGCTGAAAATTCCATCGGAATCCCGGAAAGACCCTGCTGTAATCAAACAGTTTATCCACGATTCAGATATCACGTTTCTTTGTCTGCCGGACACTGCGGCCAGGGAGGCTGTGGCGCTGGCGGAGAATGAGGATGTAGTTCTGATCGACACTTCCACCGCCCACCGGACGGAGGCAGAATGGGCCTATGGCTACCCGGAGCTCTCCCCGCAGCACAGAGAGGCAATCCGCACCGGCAGACGCATCGCTGTCCCCGGATGCCACGCCACCGGTTTTATCACACTGGTCTATCCGCTGATCACAAGCGGCATTCTCCCCGCAGACTACCCGGTATCCTGCTTTTCCCTGACCGGATACAGCGGCGGTGGGAAAAAAATGATTGCGGAATATGAGAACAAAGACCGCGGCAACGAACTTTTCTCCCCACGGCAATATGGTCTCTCCCAGACACACAAGCATTTAAAAGAAATGAAAGCAGTCACAGGTCTGGCAAGGGAGCCTCTCTTCTCCCCGATCGTGGTGGATTATTACAGCGGGATGCTGGTGTCTGTCCCGCTTTATACAGAATTATTAAACGGCGCACAGACCCCGGCGACCATCCACGCCATGTTTGAAAAACATTATGCCGGCGAAAAGTTCATCCGGGTGATGCCGCTGGGAGCGGAATCGGAGAGCCGGAATTTCCTCGGCAGCAATAACTGCTCCGGCTGGGACGGTCTGGAGATCTTTGTCTGCGGCAATGACGAGCGGATTTTATTATCCTCCCGGTTTGACAACCTGGGCAAGGGCGCTTCCGGCGCGGCTATCCAGTGCCTGAATATTGTGCTGGGGTGTGATGAGGCAAAGGGACTGCATCTGTGACATCAGGTACATAGAGGCCACTTATACACATGCAAGACGCAAAAGCAGGAGCCGGAGTTCTTTGGGGCAATAATTTTCTCTTGACTTTACTCTGGTAAATTGCTACTATGTTTGCATGTTATCAAGCTGAGACAGGACCTGCCCAGTTAAATCATAGAAATTCGTTGGAACTGATCACATATTCTGTGCAGCTTCGGCTAACATGAAAAAGAGGAAAGAAAAGAGGAAAACAACGATGAAAAAATTACTTGCACTTGCACTGACAGCCGGCTTGGCTTTCTCCATGACAGCCTGCGGCAGCACAGGCGGCGACGAAGACACAGCGGACACCACTTCTGCTGCTGAAGAAACCGCCGCCGACGAGACTTCTGCAGAAACAGAAGTTGCTTCCGACGAGGAAAGCGATCTGGCTTACATACAGGAAAAAGGCGTCCTGGTCGTAGGTATCACCGATTTTGAGCCGATGGATTACAAGGATGAGAACGGCGAGTGGATTGGTTTTGACGCAGATATGGCGACCGCTTTCGCGGAAAGCCTGGGCGTGGAAGTGGAGTTCCAGGAGATTGACTGGGACAACAAAATTCTGGAGCTTGACGGCAAAGGCATCGACTGTGTATGGAACGGCATGACCCTGACCGATGAAGTTACCAGCGCGATGGACTGCTCCAACGCTTACAGCAGCAACTCCCAGGTTGTCGTACTTTCCGCGGACATCGCAGATCAGTACACAGACGCGGAGAGCCTGGCTGACCTGACTTTCGCGGTGGAATCCGGAAGCGCCGGTGAAGCAGCAGCCCAGGATAACGGACTCTCCTATAACTCTGTGACAGCGCAGGCAGATGCCCTGATGGAAGTTTCCGCAGGCACATCTGACGCGGCGATCATCGACCTTCTGATGGCGGAAGCCATGGTCGGCGAGGGCACCAGCTATGAGAACCTCACCACAGGCGTTGTTCTGGTTGACGAGGAGTACGGCGTCGGATTCCGCCAGGGTTCCGATCTGGTCGAACTGTTGAATGAGTTCTTCGCAGAGAGCTATGCTGACGGCACGATGACTGAGATTGCTGCCACATACGGCATCGAAAACAGCATCATTGCCCAGTAAATAAGACAGATTTATAGAAAGCGGGCTGTGGCCCGCTTTCTGTTTTTATATCACAGGAGCGACCCTGTGTTTTGTAAAATGCTAAAGTATACGATTTCCTATGATAAAAATCACGCACGAAAGCAGGTAAGATACCAATGAGCTTATTTTTAGAGCAGTTTCCTATCGTCATTCACTCCCTGAATGTCGGTTTCCTGCAGACACTGAAATTATTTCTCGTGACACTGGCCGGAGCCATCCCTCTGGGACTGGTCATTTCCTTCGGCTCCATGTCGCGAATCCGCATTTTAAGCGGGTTTTCCAAGACCGTGGTCTGGATTGTCCGCGGCACTCCTCTGATGATCCAGCTTCTGATCATCTACTACTTCCCCGGTCTGGTGCTGGACAACGCCATCTGGGGCGGAGGCAAAACCGGCCGTTTTATGGCTGCATCGGTGGCTTTCATCATCAACTACGCCTGTTATTTTTCAGAAATCTACCGCGGCGGCATCCAGGGAGTGCCCGTCGGTCAGGAGGAGGCGGGGCTTGTCCTGGGCATGACCCGCCGGCAGATTTTCTTTAAAGTCACTCTGCTGCAGATGATCAAGCGCATCGTGCCCCCCATGTCCAACGAGATTCTGACTCTGGTGAAAGACACTTCCCTGGCACGCATCATCGCGCTGCAGGAGATCATCTGGGCAGGTCAGTCCTTTATGAAAGGCTCTCAGGGTATCTCCGGAGCCATCTGGCCGCTGTTTTTCACCGCTGTTTACTATCTCGTCTTCAACGGAATCCTGACCGTGGTGCTGGGACGTCTGGAAAAGAAACTGGAATTTTTCCGGTAGGAGGGAAGGATATTATGCCGATTTTAGAAGTAGAACATTTAAGCAAATCATTCGGGCAGACGGAGGTGCTGAAGGACATCAGCTTTTCTCTGGAGGAAAGCCAGGTGCTTTCCATCATCGGCTCCTCCGGCAGCGGGAAAACCACACTCCTGCGGTGCCTGAATTTCCTGGAAAAACCGAACAAGGGCATTATCCGAGTTAAGGACAAGACACTGTTTGACGGCGATGACGCCGCCACAAAAAAGGATTCCGAAATCCGCAGGAACCGCCTGCATTTCGGGCTGGTTTTCCAGAACTTCAACCTTTTTCCGCAGTATACCGCGCTCGGGAACGTGATGCTGGCACGGGAACTGCAGGCAAAGGAACAGCCGGATTATAAAAGCCGAAAAAAAGAGATTCACGCAGAGATAGAAGCGCAGGCTGAGAGCCTGTTAAAGCAGATGGGACTGGCAGACCGCATGAACAACTACCCGCATCAGCTTTCCGGCGGCCAGTGCCAGCGCGTGGCCATCGCGAGAGCCCTGGCGCTGCATCCCGACATTCTCTGCTTTGACGAGCCCACTTCCGCCCTCGACCCGGAGCTCACCGGCGAGGTTTTAAAAGTCATCCGGGAGCTTGCGGAAAAAGAGACAACCATGATCATCGTGACCCATGAGATGGCGTTCGCCCGGGATGTGGCAAACCAGATTATTTTCATGGACGACGGTATTATTCTGGAGCAGGGCGACCCGCGGGATGTCTTCGACCACCCGGCACAGGAGCGGACGAGGCAGTTTTTGTCGCGCTATCATCAAGCATAATTCAATGGGAAATAGTAATTGTGTAGATTGCAATCGCACAATTGTAAAATACTCACAGTCCAGCACAGAAAACAGTGCCGGATATACTATCAGAAATAAATAATCCGGCCGAAAAAGGAGAATACTTCATGAAGGAATCCATCTATGGCAGCTATACCCCCCAGGGCGATATTGCTTTTCAGTTTGATGAGGGCACCGTCACCGTCTCGGCGGACGGCAGCCTGGTCAGCCAGGAAGGCTTTTGCCCCAAAAGTCTCTGTCAGCAATATTGTGACATTGTAAAAAAACATGCGGCTGACAAAAGCGTCACCAGTTCCGACCTCCGCATGCTGCGCATCCTCGGCGACGCGGCGGATGTACTGAATGAGCGGGCCAAAACATACCCTTCTGACCACATCCCCACCTCCTACCGGGAAATCGGCATCACAGCGGAAGGCATACACATGCTGGCACAGGACACGGTTTTCTTTGCTCCCGGCAACCTGACTGGGTATGTATCGGAGGTTCTGGACGAAAATAACATCCCCTGCGAAGGGTATTCCGCACCGGATCTCACCGCTCTCCGCCGGGAAATCCAGCCGGAAGTTCCATTTCTGGGCCAGGTTTCCGATGAGAAAATCCGGGAAGATTTTGCCAGATACCCGGGCGTTATCCTGAGCGACGGCATGTCCATTCCTTTCCTCGTCACCCGCTGCAATCCGGAGGATCTGTTCCGGCTTTCGCTGAAATTTTACGGGGAAACTGCTGATGAAAACTTTTTGAACTGGGAATATGACAGGGGCAGATACAATTTCCAGTTACTTCAATATAACTGGGAGGACTATGGTTTTTCCGGGGAGCCGGGCGAGGGGCTCAATATCATCAACCCTTACGGCGACCAGGCGGACGGCCTGCCCTACTACCGGCTCGGCAACCCTGGCTCCGAAAAAGGAAACGCCTCACGGTTACTGCTGGTCAGCACGTTTAACCATGTAATAGACAGTGGATTTTTCCGCGACCCGGAAACCAATAAAATCTACGAGATCAATACCAGGGTCTCGCAGCTCATTCTGGAAAAACAGGACGGGGACAGTCAGAGCCAGAGATTCTCCGAAGTGCTCAATGAACCCGTACTCAACCGTTACCACGGTCAGCCGACCGGCAGTGATCTGACCGGTCTGCTCACCGCATCCGCAGCTTACCGGGCAGCCAGCCCTGTAGGAAAAGCGGAGCTCGAATTCATCGGCAACCCGGCCTTTGACGATGCCTGCGCCTACTATCCGGAAGACGAGGTCGGACCGGAAGCCTTCATCATCTGGATTGGAGATGAATACCAGATTACGTTTACCGCCGGCGAAACTGTTTTGGGCGAAACTCCGTCCGTTGCTGCGGAAAGTGATGCAAACGGCTCCGGAAGCACAGGAGCTGGCGATGCCGCTTCCGGTATAGGGACCGGGAACTCTGTCGATGCCGCTCCCGGACCGCTATACTGTTAGCGCCCGATTCTCACACCAGAAGATACGGCATACCTGAAAAACCTACTGCCGGAGCGGTTTGGGATATTGAACCGGCTGGCGCAAACCGCAACCGGAAAACCGTTGCCATAAAAACATTCATTTTATCCGGAATTCCCTGTACATCTACAACCGGATGCATCAGGTACAAACATCAAATTAACTCAGCCAATTTCAGGCTGAGTTTTTCTTTTACACAGTTTATTCTTTTGTGCAGTCTCCTGCTTTACTGCCCCAGTTCCCAGAACGCCACCGCGCTGGCTGCCGCCACATTCAGCGAATCCACGCCGTGGGACATGGGAATCCGAACCGTATAATCACAGTCCGCAATAGTTTCGGCCGCCAGCCCTTCGCCCTCCGTACCCAGGACGACAGCCAGCTTTTCCTCCTTCCGGAGGCGTTCATCACGGATCGACAGGGAGTCGTCCCGGAGCGCCATGGCGACCGTCCGAAACCCCATTCCCCGCAGCAGTTCCATGCCATCCTGCGGCCACACGACTCTCTTATTCAGCATCGTCCAGGGCACCTGAAACACAGTCCCCATCCCTACCCGGATGGCACGGCGATACAGGGGATCACTGCACCCGGCAGTCAGCAGCACTGCGTCCATATTCAGAGCGGCTGCCGACCGGAAGATCGCGCCGATATTAGTCGGATTGATGATATTTTCCAATACCGCAATCCGACGCGCCCCGGCACAGACCGCCTCCACTGTCGGGAGCACAGTACGCCGCATGGCACAAAGCATACCGCTGGTCAGTTTAAAACCGAGAAAGGGAGACAATTCCTGCAGAGCTGCTGTGTAAACCGGAATTCCCGGGCATCGCTCCATGACCGCCTTCGCCGCTTCCCCTTTCAGGTGTCCCGTCTCAATCAGGAGAGCAAGCGGCTGGTATCCCACATCGAGAGCCCGGTGAATAACTTTCGGACTCTCCGCCATAAAAATGCCCGGCTGCGGCTCATAGTAACGCAGAAGCTGCACCTCTGAAAGCCGGCTGAAAATATCCAGCTCCGGCAAGCTGAAATCAGTAATTATTCGAATCTCTGACATAGTTTCTCCCCTCGTATTTATATCTGGTGGCAAAAGCTGCCCACTCCCGTTTATCCTGCAGCAATGAACAGGAAGTCCGAAAACAGCAAAGTTTTATTTGTATCTATGGTCAAAGCACTGTATAATAAAAGGATAAAATTTCCATTCCGGTTTATCCGTATGAAAGAAAGGATTTCACAGATGAAACAGGATTTTACCTATTTATCCAAAGACAATGCGACCCGGATCCACGCCATCTCCTGGACGCCGGACGGCGAAGTCAAAGCCGTCCTGCAGCTTTGCCACGGCATGATTGAATATATCGACCGCTACCATGATTTCGCGGAATACCTGACCCGGCACGGTTATTATGTGGTGGGGAATGACCACCTCGGACACGGTGCATCGGTTCAGAGCGACGACGTGCACGGCTATTTCCGTCATCCGGACGGAAACGCCTGCGTCATCGGCGATATGCAGACCCTGCGGGAGATCACAGGAAAAAATATCCCGACGTCCCGTATTTCATCCTCGGCCACAGCATGGGATCTTTTCTGACCCGCCAGTATATCCAGACCTACGGCGGCGGCCTGTCCGGCGCACTCATCCTCGGCACCGGCTCCCAGCCCGGCATCGCATTGGTGTTTGGGAAAACGGTTTCCCGCATTCTCGCCGCCTTTCACGGCTGGCACTACCGGAGCACGCTCATCGACCTTATGGTATTCGGCTCCTATAACAGGCAGTTCAAGCCATTGCGCACCCCGAACGACTGGCTGACCAAAGACACCGCCATCGTGGACACCTGCCTGAAGCATCCCTGGAGCACGTTCCGTTTCACGGTCAACGGATACTATAATCTGTTCCTGACCATTCAGAACGCCCAGAACCCCAGCCGCATCCGTCAGGTTCCCAAAGGCCTCCCCCCTGCTGCTCCTGGCCGGAGACCGTGACCCGGTAGGCAATAACGGCAAGGGAGTAAAACAGGCATATCAGAGTTTTGTGGACGCAGACATCCGGGACGTCCATATGAAGCTCTACGAAAATGACCGGCACGAGATTCTGAACGAGACAGACCGGGCAACCGTCTATGCAGATATCCTGAAGTGGCTTGAAGCACACCTTCCGGCTAACAGCAGCGAAACAGTTTGACGAACACCCTCCAGACAACAATGAAAAGTTCAACGAACCCCCTTCAGACAACAGCGAAATAGTTCGTCGAACATTTTCTGGCTGACAACAACGAAATAATAACCCGATTTACAGATTCATCACCTGTACAATATGCGAGACAGCCTCATAGATCATCCCGTCACAATGAGGCTTTTTCTCGCCACCCATCTCTTTATTCTTCTTCAACAGGTCCGCACAGTTGATCAGGCCGCCATGGCTTTCTTTCATCGCACTCACGAAAGCCTGCCTCTGACCGTCCCCGCCTCCCATCATCCCGATCACCATCAGACCGCTTGTGATGGTACCGCAGGTGGCTGCCATCTTCATGCCGCCGCCAAAGTGACTGCCGAGCTGAAACGCTTTCTCCTCGCTGATGCCGCACACATCGGCAAACGTGACAAGCAGCGCCTGCGCACAGTTATAGCGGATTGTCGGGTGACTGCGGAGCTGTTTTGCCCGCGCAAGATATTTATTTTCCATAATGATTTTCAACCTCCCAGATGCAGCGTATTGATCAGCAGAATCCAGCTCAATCCATAATAAACCACCACCGCGACCAGATCGTTGATCGTCGTGATCAGCGGACCGGAAGCCGCCGCGGGATCCACATGAATCTGCTTAAAAAACAAAGGTATCACAGTCCCGACCGTGCTGGAAACCAGCATGGCGACAATCAGAGAAACGCCAATACAGCCGGACACTGCCACAGCAAATCCAGGGGATTGTCCTTTAAAAACAACAATAAACATTGTCACAACAAAGAAAGATGCGACTCCCAGCACCATACCATTGCAAAGCCCTACGCGGGATTCTTTGGCAACCAGACCAACCTTCTGCTTTGCACTCAGATTCTCATCCATCAGCACACGAATCGTGACAGCCAGGGACTGTGTCCCGACATTGCCGGACATATCCAGAATCAGCGACTGAAAAGCCATGATCAGAGTCAGCTGGGAGACAACCGCCTCAAAAGCGCTTACCACAGCGGACACCATCAGTCCCAGAAGCAGCAACGTGACCAGCCAGGGCAGACGTTTTTTCATACTCTCCGGCAGGGTCTCTGTCAGGTCCTCCTCCTCGGTCAGACCGGCAAACCGGGCATAGTCCTCCCCCATCTCTTCGTCGACCACTTCAATCAGATTCTGAGAGGTGATGACGCCCAGAATGCGGTTATCGTTATCCAGCACCGGGATGGAGTCTTCGGAGTAATCTTTCAGTTCTTCGATACAGTCATCAATATTTTCATGCGCGTACACATAGGGGAAAGATGTCGCAATCAGATCCTCCATGTTCGTATCCTGGCGCGCAATAATCAGTTCACGCAGATCAATCGTGCCGTAAAAAGTATCGGTCTCATCCACGACAAACAAAGTGGTCACATTCGTATTCTCCGCAGCAAAGACAATCATGGCTCGCATGGCTTTCTTCACTGTAAGGTCACGCCGAATCAGAATATAATAATTGTACATCAAACTGCCGATCTCTTCGTATTCAAAGGAGTCAATAAACTCCACAT
>JAJBTR010000129.1:13304-18568 GCA_020860745.1 Lachnospiraceae bacterium
ATGTGGTCATTCCCCCCCACATAATACCCGTGCCGGGTCAGGTAATCCGCGAAATCATGGTAGCGGTCGATATATTCAATCAGGGCGCGCATGGCTTTCTTCACTGTCAGGTCACGCCGAATCAGAATATAATCCGTGGACATCTTACTGCCGATCTCGTCGTCGTCAAAGGAGGCAATCAACTCCACATCACGCTTTGACTCCTCGTCCATCAGACTCATGATCAGGTCGCGCCGTCCTTCGGGAAACGCATCCAGAAGGTTCGCAGCATCATCGGAATCCATGGCGGATATAACAGAGGCTGTCTTCACGATATCCATCTCGCTTAAGTAGGCGATGGCTTCCTCCTCATCCATATGCTCCAATACGTCCGAGAGCATATCCAGATGAAGCAGATTGAACAGCTTTTTCCGCTCCTGCGCAGTGAGTTCCGGAATCGCCTCAGCGATATCATTTTCGTGATAATCCTCTAACTGATCGCGCAAAATTTTAGGGGACCGGTTGCTTCGGATGATAGCAACGATTTCCTTCTCATAATCCGGCCGGTTTGTCATATCTTTGTCCGGAATCATTTCATATTGATTTTCCATGTCGACCACCCCGCTTTTTCATCCTGAACAAAATAACTGTTTTCCTATCTTATAATTCCCAGCACTTTTTTCAGTATATAATTTTCTCCAACCCGTTTCAAGAAAATATATCGATTCACACGCCGCCTCCCCGGCTTTTTACAGATTCTTTACTGCAAGTTTTTATGTTTTTTACAATAATGAGATTCCGGCCTCAGCCAGCTCCCGTTCCATCTCCTCCGGCCAGAGGGAACACTGCACCTCGCCGATATGTGCTTTTCGCAGGAAAAACATACAGATGCGGGACTGTCCGATGCCGCCTCCCATGGTATAGGGCAGCTTCTGTTCCAGAATGGCTTTCTGGAACGGGAGTTCTGCACGCTCAGGGCATCCCGCCTTTTCCAGCTGTTCGAGCAGGGCGTCCTCATCGACGCGGATGCCCATGGAGGAAAGCTCCAGCGCAATATCCAGCACCGGATAATACACCACAATATCTGCATTGAGCTTCCAGTCGTCGTAATCGGGCGCACGGCCGTCATGCTTTTCCCCGGACGCCAGCAGATCGCCGATCTGCAGAATGCATACCGCTCTTTTTTCTTTCGAAATACGGTATTCGCGCTCCTTCGGCGTGCAGTCCGGGAAAAGGTCTTCCAGTTCCTGCGTCGTGATAAAATAAATCTCTTTCGGCAGGATCTCGTGGATATAGTCATACTGGATCGTCATGTATTTTTCTGTCTTTCGCAGTACCTGGTAAACCGTGCGGACGGTGGCTTTCAGCGTATCCATCGTACGCTCCTCCTTCGTAATCACCTTCTCCCAGTCCCACTGATCGACAAAAACAGAATGAATATTGTCCGTAACCTCGTCTCTCCGGATCGCATTCATATCCGTATAAATCCCGGTCCCCGGTTCAAAACCATACCGGTCCAGCGCATACCGCTTCCACTTCGCCAGAGAGTGAACGCCCTCCGCCGGCCGCCCCGCGTGCCCGGCAATGGCAAAGGCGCCCGGGCGCTCCGCGCCGTTTAAGTTGTCATTCAGTCCCGACGCCGGATCCACAAACAGCGGCGCGGAAACCCTGGAAAGGTTCAGCCGCTGCGCCAGAAGATTCTGGAAAAAATCCTTTACCGTCTTGATGGCAATCTGCGTATCGTGCAGGTTTAAATCGGATGTATACTGTTTCGGAATAATAATCTGTCCCATAATTTGCTCCTTTTCTAACCATTGCCGGAATCAACACTGCAATTTCAGCTTCTCATTCTGTAAAAACTCTTCCCCATCCGCACCACGATGAAACACATACGAATCCGTGTTCCGATAACTCCCATCCGCGATGCGGGAATAATTGATCCCCTCACTGTCCAGATAAGACAGATACCACGCAAACCTCTCCTGAAAATCCCTGTATTCCCGGCGACCGCGCCTGGTCCAGGACACCTCCGCAAACGCCGCAATCCGTGGATACAGACCAAACTCCAACGCTTCCGGCGTATCCGTGAACTCCGTCCAGTTTTCACACTCCAGACCGATCACGCGCTGATCCTCTCCACCGAAACCGATCTTCTCCTCATCGAAAGAATACACTTTTTCCAGCGGAAGCTTTTCATATTTATAATCAAAATAAAAATACTCCGTCAGCGACAAAATCACATCGCGCATACGGGACTGCCGTTGCACCTCCCCTGCGTTATCCGCAATCCAGTACTGGCAGGCAATATCCTGCGAAAAACTGTCATTGATGCAATCATTCCAGACGATCGCTTTCTTCCCGTATTTTTTCAACAGTTTTCCGACGCGCGTCATATAAAACCCCTGCAGCTCTTTCCGGGAATGCAGACCCTGCTCCTCCTGCAGAGCCCGGCACCGCGGACACTGAGCCCAGATTTTATGTCCTTCCAGAGCCTCGTCGCCGCCGATGTGAAAATACTCTGCCTCAAACAGCGGACATATCTCGGAAAAAAGCCGGTCGACGAACTCCATGGCCGCATCGCTTCCCGCACAGAGAATCGCGTCGAAAATGCCGCTCTCACTGGCGGTTGCAAACATGCGGGGTATTCCATTCAAATCACAGGCGTACTCCGGATAAGCCGCCAGAATCGCGGAGGTATGGCCAGGCAGATCAATCTCCGGAATCACACGGATGTGAAGCGCTTTCGCATAAGCCACAATCTCCCGGATCTCCTCCTGGGTATAATAATGAAAGTATTCCCCACCCCGGTGCTCCAGGCTGCAGCCGCGCAGCCCCGCACAGGCACGACGGGAGCCAACGCTGTTTAACCGGGGAAACAGCTTACTCTCAACGCGAAATCCCTGGTCGTCAGACAGATGCCAGTGAAACGTGTTCAGCTTCAGAGAAGCCATCTGATCCAGAAGCTTCTTAACCGTCTCCACACCGAAAAAATGACGGCTTTCATCCAGCGACACACCCCGGTAGGAATAACGCGGACTGTCACTGATCCGCAGGCAGTGGACAACCTTCCGGCCGTCTTTTTTCTCCACCTGCATCAGAATCATTCTCCATGTTACCATACCGTAAAAAGCGCCCGCATCTCCGGAAGCGCAGATTTCAATCCCGTTCTCAGAGACGGTAAGGACATACGCCTCCGGCTCCAATGTCTGATCAGTGACCAGCCGAATCGGATATACATCCGATGCAAACTCCGCCGGGCGCAACCCCTCCGCTGCCAAAGAAACCTCAATGCTGCCCTCTTTTTCCTCATACCATTCCGGTTTTGGAATAATTCTGTATTCCGGCATAAAAACTCCCCCTGAGCTCTGCTCTTCTCTGTTCTTTTATCAATCCGGACTCCCACAGATTTTTGCTGCCTCTGAGAATAACCGATCATTCTCCTCTTAGATTATAAGAAAAATATGAACCAGTGTAAAGCTGATTTTCCGTAATCTTTTCGATTACGGGTTATAATACAATCCATACCAGAACGGTTATCAGGAAATTTGTGTAATCAGGAAACCAGCATAAACTGGTGTTTCTGACTGGCTTCCGTCAGAAAAAATTCCTGATTATATTTAAGATTACTATGTAGTTTAACATGCGTCTTGTCGTCCATTATAACAATGGATCGTAATTCATGCAACAATTGTTGATTTATAATTAAAACTGATCCACCTTGGAAGGCGGGGCCGGGGGCTGCGAATTTTGCGAAAATGAAAAGAAGAGGCCGCACCGTTCCCCAGGATGGAAATCTGTGGAAATCCGTCCCTGGGTGGTAGCGGCCTCAGTTAGTGTTATCTAACCCGCGGGTAAAAAAGGAGCGTACGGTCTCCTGCACGCTCGAAATCTGGGATTTTATTCTATTCTTGTCATGCGTTCCCAGTCAGTACGGTTCATATTCTTCCCGTTCAACAACAACCTTACATTGGTTCTTGTAGCAGGCAACACCGTACTTCAACAAAGTGCGCATGCCATCGTTCTTTAACTCCGCAGTATAGTCATTGTCGTTGATTTGCTTTAACGCTTTTTTGCACTCTTGCTCAAACTGTGCGTTTTCTGCATACTTCACTTCGATGACAATACCAATCTCTTCATCCTCAATCTCAATTGCAATATCGTAGTATCCACCACCGGATTCCCTGTTCGAGTCAACGCTCCAACCATCTTTAAAGCCCAGGATGCCAAGAAGAAGTCCATGGTAGAAGCTTTCCTTGAACTCTTTCCTAACGGCTGTATCTCTGACACTGATCGTATTCTTCATTAATGCTGTAAACAGTTTTTCAACATCAGCCGCATGGCCGCTCTTTAAGGCTTCGCAAAAAGCTGATACTGTCACACCATCCTGTGCGATTTTCTTTTCAAACAGCTTTAACACAAAATCTCTGAAGATGCTGCGAACTTCTGTGTTCGGTATTGTCAGCCGCACCATATTACCGACTGGAGCCACACTCTGAGTTAGATATCCTGTGGCATACAGCAGACTCCACATGTTTTCTACGCTGTCGTACATTGTGTCGTAAGTGAGCTGTTCTTCTATCTTTTTCTGTACAGTTTCTCCTGATAGCAATCTTTCTATTTGGGTTTTTGTTACCCCATTGCCCATCTTTTGTATGAACCTTTGGGCTTCCTCATTTCCGCTTGAATTCGCCCAGTAGCTCTTTGGTACTTTATTGGTGTCTGTCAACAGCTGATCACACCAGTTGATAACATCCCATGGATTATATACATTGGCACGACCGATTTTGTAACCGTCATACCACTCTTTTGTAATTTCATAATACTCGCTCAAATTGTAGTAAGCCAGCATTTCCCTGACTTCATCATCCGTAAAGCCAAACTGCTCATCACACCTCGCATCAAGAAGTGTGTACATCTTCGGATTGTTGAGTCCTGTGAAAATGCTCTCTTTGGATACCCGCAGGCAGCCCGTCAAAACCGCAAATTCAAGAGCAGAGTTGGTTTTAAGTGCCTGCTCGAACAGATTTCGAATCAGCAACACCATATCTTTGTAATAATTTTGCTTGCTCGCCTTTGCCAGCGGAACATCGTATTCATCAATTAGTATGACAACTTTTTTCCCATAATGCTTCCGGAGCAGTCCTGACAATGTTTTCAGGCTTCTATACAATGTTTCGTCATCTATCTCTCTCTGAAGGAGGCTGGCAACAGATTTCTTTTCGCTTGCGGTCAGCTTATCACTTTCCGCCAGGAAGCTCCTCCTTTCCGCCTCATCACGGATTTCC
>JAJBTR010000105.1 GCA_020860745.1 Lachnospiraceae bacterium
CCTAGCAAAATCTCTTGCATCGGATCCGGCAAGATGGGCGGCGGGCTGTTCCGCAGCATCCTTTGACATAAGGTTTACATCACTGATTATAATATGGGAAAAGCAACGGAGCTGGCAGCGGAAATCGGCTGCGAGACTGCATCGGACAACAGCGAGGCGGTCGCTCTCGGCGAGTTTATTTTTCTCTGCGTAAAACCGCAGGTCATCGGCAGCGTGATCGAGGAGATCTCTCCGGCGCTGAACGCCGCCATGGAAAAAGGCGAGCACAAAGTGCTGGTATCCATCGCGGCCGGCATGGCGCTGGATACGCTGCGTTCCCGCCTGAGCGGTCCCTGCCGGGATCTCCCCTTTGTCCGTCTGATGCCGAACACGCCCGCCTCCATCGGAAAGGGCATGATCGCCCTGACCTGCGGTGCTGATGTTCCGGATGAGACTGTGGAAGATGTCATGGATATCCTGTCAAACGCCGGCCGCGTCAGCCGTCTCCCGGAGCATCTGATGGACGCATTTTCCGCGGTGGCCGGATGCTCGCCCGCCTTCGTCTATATGTTTATTGAAGCGATGGCCGACGGCGCCGTGATGGCCGGACTTCCCCGCCAGGACGCGCTCACCTACGCAGCACAGGCCGTCATGGGGTCCGCCTCCATGGTCTTAGAGACCGGTATGCACCCGGGCGCATTAAAAGACGCGGTATGCTCTCCGGCCGGTTCCACCATCGCCGGTGTCGCCGCACTGGAGCGCAACGGGTTCCGCTCCGCCGCGATTGAGGCTATCACGGATGCTTACCATAAAAACGCAGATCTCGGCAAAAACTGATATAGTTATCACACAATTTTATCCAGTGTCTCCTCCGACAATATCTTCCGGATATTCACCAGGAACAAGACGGAAGCGGTCGCTGCGGAGAGCAGATCCGACACCGGCTCCGCATAGCAGACTCCCATCACACCCAGGAAACGGGGCAGAATCAGGGCCAGCGGAACCAGCAGGATCACCTTCCGCAGCAACGCGATAAACAGGGAAATCTTCGCCTGCCCCAACGCCAGGAAGGTGGGCTGGATTCCCTGCTGCACACCGAAGAACAGCATGCCAAACAGAAATACCGGCATCACCTCTCCCACCAGTCTCACGAGATCCGTATCCGTGGTAAACATCCCCGCGAAAGATTCGGGGAAAAGCACAGCCGAACCGGTGGCCGCAAAGGCGAACACAAAACAGATACCGATCATAATCCGGTAAAGTGTCCTGACACGGTCAAATTTTCCCGCGCCGAAATTATAACTGATGATGGGCTGTACCCCCTGGGTAAATCCTGACAACGGCGCGGAAAGCAGCTGCATCACACTCTGCATAATTGTCATGCTTCCCACATACAGGTCATTTCCGTAAATCTGAAGCTGGCGGTTCATCACAACATTGATCAGGCATTCCGTAGAGCGCATGATAAAGGGCGAAATCCCCAGTGAAAATACATTCCGCACCGACCGCGCATCAAAGTGGATAAGTGAAGCCCTGATTTTCAGCGTTGATTTCCTTCCCATCAGAAATTTCAGATTCCAGAATGCGCTGACCGCCTGGGAGATCACCGTGGCCGCGGCCGCGCCCCGCACACCCCACCCGAGCGCAAAGATAAACACCGGATCCAGCGCAATATTCACCACCGCGCCGATTAAAATAGAATACATCGCAATCCGCGACTGCCCCTGCACAATAATGAACGTGTTCAGCCCCAGCGCAAGCTCCACAAAAAGCGTACCTGCCAGATATATTTTCAGGTAAGAGGAGGCATAGGAAATCGTATCCTCACTGGCTCCGAACGCAAAAAGAAACGGTCTGTGAAAAGCATAAAAAACCACCATCAGCGCCGCCGTAAATACCAGAAGCAGCCACAGGCTGCTCCCCAGGATTTTTTCCGCCCGCTCCCGGTCGCCTTTTCCCAGCCAGATCGCCGCCAGAGGCGCGCCTCCCGCAGAGGCAAAGGAGGAAAACGCGGAGACCAGAATCGTGATGGGAAAAGTCAGCCCCACACCGGTCAGCGCCGCAGCGCCCACGCCCGGAATATGACCGATATAAATTCTGTCTACAATATTATAAAGGACATTGATTACCTGCGCGACGATAGACGGAACGCTCATCCCCAGAATCAATCCGGGGATTGCCGCGCTTCCCATCCGCTCTTCTCTCGAAAAATCCATATTGACACCCTTGTATTGCTTTCATCATCTGTCATCATTTTTTCAGAATAAACAAACAATGATTTCTATTTCATCACCCGATTAGAATCTTATTCATAGCGAAGGTCATCACCTATGGCTTGACTTCGCTAAGCCCCGCATGCATACATGAAACTTGGCGCTCAGATATCGCCCATGGCGATTCTTCGCTGAGTTTCATAGTAAAGATAAAAGGGAGCTGCTGCAATAATACAAGAACTCCCACTCTATATCTTCACACTTTCACTGCATAATCCAGCGAAATCCATCCGTTTCTCCCGGACTTGTAAGCTTTCAGCAGTCCCCATCCTGCAGTCGAACCTGGTTCGCCGTGCCGGCAAAATACTCCGCCGTATTCACCGCGCTCCCCTTTGCGGAGGAAACCCCCGCCGTATAGTGAATCACGATATATCGAATTGCTCTCCCTGCGGATGCCGTCGTGTTATGGGTACTCGTCTTTTTTTGTAATAGATACAGCCATTTTGACCTGCTTCTTTTTTATCCTCACAATCATCCTATACAGACGTGTGCTCCGCGGACACATGAATCGCTCCCTAACGGCCCTCAAAAAATGTTTCAGGGTCTTGCAACCGGATATTCATTGCAAAGCAGACGGTACGGAGGCACATCTTCCTCAATTGCAGGGAAACGGCCGATCGCTTCATAAAAGAAATTATCTGTATTGTCGTCATTGCACATAGACACCTCGCCAAGCAGCACTGCCCCGGTCCCCGGCTCAACATTAAAATCATGATACATATACTGATAGATTGTAATGCTCTCACCCGGCTTCAGTCTGACTGCGGTTCCGGCGGGAACCCGGTACGTGCGCCCGTCCTGTGTGACCTTCACATCTGTATCAGCAAGCTGACCGTCTTCCGTAGAATTGTATACAGTAATCAGAATATTCCCGCCGCCGCGATTGATGATATCTTCCATTTTATAAGCATGGTAATGCATCGGCGCATGCTGGCCATCCCGCACCATAAGAAGTTTTTCCGCATAGGTTTTCGGGTATTTGTCTTTCCGATGCTGGTTGCCGTTGCGTATCGTAATCAGGGAAAACCCGGTTTTTGCAAAATCATTCAGTCCGTAGTCGGTAATATCCCATCCCAGCATGTTCTAGCTGATTTCATCATATTCACTGTTTTTCGTTT